>NZ_JADNEM010000009.1:0-129720 GCF_015552275.1 Holdemania sp. 1001302B_160321_E10
GAGAATAGCTATGCCTGCCATAGTGAACGTAGCTCGTTGCCAGGTTCTCCGGTTCCCTTTCTCAGGGAGCCTTTTTTTTGTTTCTCGCTGGATTGATCCGAAAAGGGGGAGGAAGCGGTTTGTTTCGTTGAGGAAATCCGGAAGCGCTGGAATGGATTTCCATGCATATTGAATCAAGGATTCATAAAATAAGGGGAAACTGTTCTGTGTTAAAACGGTTTTCATCTTTTTTATTGCTTTTCAGATTTGCAATCAGAGTTCCAATCAAAAAGGAAAAATAAAATAATTGTCGATTTAAATACAGGTATGGTTTTCTTTCTCCCGTGCTTTAAATCTGTGCTATAATATTTTCCAAGTGACACTGAAGAAAGGATGTGAACAAATGAAGCTTGAATTCATAACGGAAACACCGCAGGAAACCAAAGCTCTCGGTGAGAAAATGGGAAGTTTATCCAAGCCCAATATGGTGTGGACGATGAGCGGGGATTTAGGCGCCGGCAAGACGACGCTGACCCAGGGGATTGCCCGGGGACTAGGAATCACCCGCACTGTCAGCAGTCCTACTTTTACGATATTGAAGATTTATCAAGGCCGTTTGCCATTGTATCATTTTGACGCCTATCGTCTGGAAGGGACGCATCAGGAACTGGGTTTTGAGGAAATGATCGACGGCGAGGGCCTGACGGTTATCGAATGGCCGGAATATATGGAAGACCTGGATCAAACGGAACCGCTGCGGATTACGCTGCGTCGCTTAGGCGAGAATCGTCGCCAGATCGTTTTGGAAACCGGAAATGAAAAGTATGTCGAATTGATGGAGGCATTAAAATGATTACTTTATGTATGGATACCAGCAGTAAGTTTCTGGTGCTGGCTTTGATTGAGAATGATCAGCTCATTGGCAAACGCTGCCTGTCTTCCTGGAAGCGACAGTCGGAAATGATCTTTCCGCAGTTAACCGCATTGCTTGAGGAATGTCATTTGACGCCGAAGGCGATCAACGAAGTCGTAGTGACAAAAGGACCGGGCAGCTACACCGGCGTGCGGATCGCGATGACGGTCGCCAAAGTGTTATGCTCTACGGCGCATTTACCACTGTATGCGCTGCCGACGTTGGAACTGATTGGGGCTGGAAAAGAGAAAGCTGGCATACTGCTGGACGCCCGCAGCCAGCGTGCTTATTTTGGATTCATTGAGAAGGGGAAACTGATCGGTAAAGAAGAAGTGCTGCCGCTCAGCGAGATTCAGGCGCGGATTGAAGAAGCCGGCGATTTAGAACTGGTCGGCGATTGTTCCCTGTTGGGGTTGGAAGATTGTTATCCCGATCTGGCAGAAGCTTTCCTCCTTGCGCGGCCGCAATGGCAGAAGGTTGAGAACGTTCATCTGTTAGTGCCGGAGTACCTGAAATCGGCCGACGACTATCTGGTAAAAAAAGCATGATCCGGGAAATGACGCTGGACGATTTAGAAATTGTCTGCGAAATGGAGCTGCGGTTGTTTAGTTCGCCCTGGCCGCGGGAAAGCTATGAATATGAGTTAAAGGAAAACCCATACTCTCATTTATTTGTGGCTGAAAACGAAGCAGGAACGATTGTCGGCTATGCCGGCGTCTGGACGACGTTCGATCAGGCGCAGATCACGACAATCGGCGTGGATCTTCCTTACCGCCGTCAGCATTGGGCTTCGCGGCTGATGGACCACATGATCAACTGCGCCGCAGAGAATGGCTGTGAAATGATTTCGCTGGAGGTTCGCGTCAGCAACGCTCCAGCTTTGACCTGTTACAAAAAATATGGTTTTGAAATTATCAATATCCGGAAAGGTTATTATCAGGATAATCATGAAGATGCGTATTTGATGATGAAACCAATAGGAGGGAATTTATGAAACGGAATTTAATCCTGGCGATTGAGTCCAGCTGTGATGAAACAGCCGCCGCGGTGGTGGAGGATGGCTGTAAAATCTGTTCCAACATCGTTTCTTCACAGATTAACGTCCATAAAAAATACGGCGGCGTTGTGCCGGAGGTCGCTTCGCGGATCCATGTTGAAAATATTTCCGTTGTGATCGAAGAAGCGCTGGTTCAGGCTGAAGTAACAATGGATGATATTTTGGCGATCGCGGTAACGCAGGGACCCGGCCTGGTCGGCTCGCTGCACGTCGGCGTCCAGGCTGCGAAAACCCTGGCCTGGTATTACGATAAGCCACTGATCCCGCTGCATCACATCATCGGGCACATCTATGCCAACCGCTTCGTCGACGAACTGCGGTTCCCGATGATTGCGCTGGTGGTGTCCGGCGGTCATACCGAGCTGGTCTGGATGAAGGATGAATGGTCATTTGAAATCCTCGGCACAACGCAGGACGACGCGATCGGCGAGGCTTACGACAAGGTTTCCCGGGTGATGGGAACCGGATATCCGGGCGGCCCGGTCATTGATAAAATGGCGAAACTGGGACATCCGCATTACACCTTGCCGAAGCCAAAGACGGAAAAACCGCTTGATTTCTCCTTCAGCGGTCTAAAATCAGCGGTCCTGCAGCTGATCGACCGGGAAAGTAAAAAAGGTGAGGAGCTGAACAAGGAAGACCTTTCCTACGCTTTCCAGGAAGCGGCGCTGGACACGCTGCTGAAAAAGACGATGCAGGCGGTCAGGGAATTTAAACCGAAGCAGGTTGTGCTGGCAGGCGGCGTGGCGGCCAATTCGCGCCTGCGTGAGAAAATCTCGGAGATGATTCAGGAAACGCCGGAGGTTCATCTGACGATTCCGCCGTTATGGTGCTGCACGGACAATGCCGCGATGATTGGCGCCGCGGGATGGACGGCGTATACGCACGGTTTAAACGGCTCGTTGGACATCGCCGCGAACCCGTCGATGGAAATTGAAACAAGTTCAATTCATTAAATCATTCACAATTTAAAACAAGTGTGCTAGAATAATGCAGAAGGGGTTGATAGTATGCCAACAAAGTCAGTCCCTAAGGCTACACTGCAGCGTTATCCAATCTATCTGAAAGCTTTACGCAAACTCAAAAATTCCGGCGTAACCCGGATCATGTCCAAGGAGCTTTCGGAATATGTGGCTATTGAGTCCACGACGATCCGCCGGGATTTCTCATTCCTGGGATCGCTGGGGAAGCAAGGTTATGGCTATGACGTTGACCGCCTGATTGAAATATTCAACGAGCAGTTGGGCATGGGATTCGATGAGAAGATTATTCTTGTCGGAGCAGGCAACCTTGGGAAAGCTTTAATGAATTACAATCGCTGGAACCATGTTGTCGGCGAGATTGTATGTGCCTTTGACATCCGTCCGGAGTCTGTCGGGAAGACGCCGATTCCGGTTTACCACGTTGATGAAATGAAGGATAAGATTCCAGAAGGTTGTCGAATCGCGATCCTGTGCGTTTCGTCGAATGTTCAGGACGCAGCCGATCGTTTGATCGAATGCGGCATTACCGGGATTGTTGATTTCTCGCATGAGCATTTCCAGGTTCCCAAGGGAGTTCTGGTCAAGCCGATCGACGTTGTATCCACGATCCAGGAACTGGTTTTTGAAACCAACAATATGAAAAAGTAGAAGGCAGCGAAAAGAGAACGATCCTATTACTGAAGCACAGCGAGCCGGGCAGGGTGAAAGCCGGAGTTCAGTCAGGGAATGCGGAACACTCTGGGAGCCGGATCGGAGAACTGACAGTAGACGATCCCGTCGGCGGCGTTAACGCACCCTGAGGCCCGATGATTTTGCGATCATCCGGGTAAATGAGGATGGCACCACGTTGTTGAACGTTCCTTGATCAGGAACGTTTTTTTATTCATAAACAAACAAAAGGAGAAAAGTATGCTTACATTCATGACCGTCAGAGAACTTTACGAGATGGCCTGTTCCGGCAGCACCATGGAAACCGATCAGATCGAGTATGCCCAGCTGCAGGGATGGGTCAGAACCAACCGCAACAACGGCTCCATCGGGTTTATCGAGCTGAACGACGGAACGTATTTCCGCAACGCCCAGCTGGTTTATTCTTCCGATCTGGCCAACTTTCAGGACGTGTCCAAATATCTGACCGGCACGGCGCTGACCGTCACGGGAAAAGTCGTGCTGACGCCGCAGGCAAAGCAGCCGTTTGAGCTGCAGGTTACAGAAGTGATTTTGGAAGGCGCCTGCGACAACACCTATCCGCTGCAGAAGAAACGGCATTCGTTTGAGTATCTGCGCGAGATCGGACATCTGCGTCCGCGCAGCAACACCTTTAACGCGGTTTTCCGCGTCCGCTCGGTCCTGGCGATGGCGATCCATGAATTTTTCCAGGATCAGGGTTTTGTTTATGTCAACGCCCCGATCATCACAGGCAACGACGCAGAAGGCGCAGGCGAGGTCTTTACCGTCACTACCCGTGAGGATGGCAACTACGAAGAGGACTTCTTCGGCAAGAAAGCAAACCTTACAGTTTCCGGTCAGCTGCAGGCGGAAGCGTTTGCGATGGCTTTCCGTGATGTTTACACCTTTGGCCCGACCTTCCGTGCGGAAAACTCCAACACAACGACCCATGCTTCTGAATTCTGGATGGTCGAACCGGAAATTGCGTTCGCGGATCTGGAAGATGATATGGATCTGATTGAAGATATGATCAAATACTGCATTCAGTACGTCATGGACAACTGTCCGGAAGAAATGAAATTCTTCAACCAGTTTATTGACAACACGTTATTGGAACGGCTGAATCATGTGCTGAACAGCGAATTCGTCCGGATGCCATACACCGAAGCGATCGATCATCTGTTGAAAGCCAGGAAAAAGTTTGAAAACCCGGTTTCCTGGGGAATGGATCTCAACACGGAGCATGAGCGCTATCTGTGCGAAGAAGTTGTAAAAGGTCCGGTCTTCCTGATCAATTATCCGAAGGATATCAAAGCGTTCTATATGCGGATGAACGATGACGGGAAAACTGTGGCAGCCTGCGATTTGCTGGTGCCGGCAGTCGGTGAACTGGTCGGCGGTTCTCAGCGTGAAGAACGGCTGGAAGTGCTGCAGAGCCGAATGAAGGAAATGGGTGTTCATGAAGACGGACTGCAGTGGTATCTGGATCTGCGCCGCTATGGCGGCTGCCAGCATGCGGGCTTTGGTCTGGGCTTTGAACGATTCATCATGTATGTTACCGGAATGCAGAATATCCGCGATGTGATCCCGTTTGCCCGCACCCCGAAGAACTTATTGTTCTGATTGAGTTTTCCTTCAATCAACTCAGCAATTCAATTTAATTTTACTGAAGATGAACTGACAAATGAAAAAGAGTTAAACGTCGTTTGGATATTTAACTCTTTTTCATTTTAATATTTCCAAAGTTAACGATGAAGAACGGCTTGCTTTATTTGAACATTTTGATTCGCTTTTTCATGGATTTGTCTTTGAAAATCTTCCGGTGTATGAATTGCATCTAAGCTTTGAATAAGGTCAAAAAGTGTTTCTCCGTCAAGTTCTTCGATTTGTTTTTCTTCCTGCTCGGTCAACTCTATCCGCTGTTTCAGCACAAGCTTAACCAACATTTTCTGACCTTCTATTCTTCCTTGTGCAATTCCTTTTTCATAAACCACCTGTTCATCCCGTTCGTCAAACCTGGCCCGCATCCGGGCCAGCGCCAAATTGGTGTCTCTTAAAAAATCCATTTTCTTCTCTTCCATCATTTGAATGATTTCCTCCTTTTCTGATAATTCCTGAATCCACTTCTGTTTTTCTGCAACGTGACTGAACCGAACCGTGTAGTGTATTTTCTCCGACAGCCTCCATTCTTCCACTGGTTTCTTTTCCAGCGCTTCCAGCTTATCCATTTCCACCCAAAGAATCCGGCATCGCCCGTCCGGTAAAGGAATTGCCTTTTCTTCTTTCGTATAACGATAATCATGCAGATAACCGTCATTCTTTTGGAGTTGCGGGACATGGTTGGTAAGCATGACCTGAACGACCGGATTAAACTCATACAGATCACCGACACAGAGCTGATCGGCAACGATGCGGGACAGATATCCCTGCGAACGCATTGCCAATGAATCACTCATCTGATAGTTCTGCATCTCAAGATTGATTACAAGGAGGGTTCCTCGTTCATCTTCAGCTTTAATCAGTAAATCAAATCGAATCCCTTTCTCGCCGCGATGATTTTTTACAGGCTCGGTATTCATCATCGAAGTTCGGACTAACCGGCAGAGAAAGAGATCGGAGAAATAAGCGATCCGGATCTTTCTGGATATTTCATCCTCAGAGCCGAAGGTGTGGCGGAAGACGTCGTTTTCTCGGAAATCAATGGTGGCCAGAAGCTGACGGATTTGAGCGGAATCCAGACAGAGCGTCAGCGGTTGCAGGGGATCGTTGTTATGAAGTTTCTTCGTATTTTCCATCGCAATAAAAACCTCCTCTACTTTAATATTGCGGAAAATCAGAAAAAGCCTCATAAAAAACAGAACTTTGTAAAAATACTTTATTGAGTTTGTCTTTCAAATTAATGTTAACTCTTTTGAATTGTCATTTCAAGGGTAAACTGAAAGTTAAATGCCAAATTAGAAATAATTGGGGAAAGCATGACAAATATCCAAATAAAAGATGCATGGAGCCTGAATGGCTGTATATTTATGACATAGCCTTTGAGAATCAGACCCTTTCGTTGCGTACAAACTAAAAAAACTTGAGGTTGATCTTCAATTCTCTTATAATAGAGCGTAGGATGTGATGACATGAAAAAATACGTATTAAAAACAGATGAAAACGGCAACGAGATCACAGTTGCCGATGTCCATAAGGTGCTTTTGGAAATGCTCAAAATGATTGATGGCATTTGCCAGAAATACAACATACCTTATTTCCTCAACGGCGGCAGCGCCTTAGGTGCGGTTCGCCATCAGGGCTTTATTCCATGGGATGACGATGCGGATATCGCCATGCTTTATGAAGACTACAAGCGCTTTATCGTCGCTTTGAAGCAGGATCTTCCGGAAGGCTATACCTTTCAATGCTTTGATACGGATAAACGCTATAATCCGTTAATTCCGGGGATGAAGATCCGGAAAAAAGGAACGTATCTGAAAGAAGTCAATACGTTGTTAGCCAACCGCTGTACTGAATGCGACGGAATTTTCATCGACGTTTTTGTTTATGATTACTGCGCCGCAAGCAAAACCATGGATCTGCCGCTGCGGATGTTGAATCAGCTGATTATGCCGTTTATCATTCTCTTTGACAACCTGGGCATGAATCCGTTGTTCCTCAAGCGCTGGTTCGTTTCCAACGCCCGGATGTATGGGAAACTTAATGAAGGAAGCAAGAAGATCGGCTTTGATCTGACATGGACGTTTAAGAGTCCATTGAAACCATTTATCTTTGATTATGACGATATCTATCCTGTTCAGTATGTTCCGTTCGAGGACACGCAGCTGCCGATTGCGCATCATCCGCACGAATACCTGTGCACAGCGATTGCACCAAGCTACATGACGCTGCCGCCGGAAGAAGAACAGAAACCGAAACATATCGTTGACATCCGGTTATAAGGAGTTTTGGAAACCATGACAGTGGAACCAAGCTATGTCCCGCGCGGCTCCAAACTGCGCTGGAAATCTTTCCTGTTCATCTTTATCGCCTGCTGCATACTCGCGTATGGAGGGCAATGGTTGTTGAATCAACGCCAGAAAAAACAAGTCGATACGTATGGCGTCTGCGGTTTGAGTAATCAGAAAACCCGGCAGCTGTTTGAAAATCAGATTGTTGATGAAGCGCAGCTGTTGTCGTTGGGCGATTATCTTTACTATGGAGAAACGCTCAATCTTTATCATGAGACCTATAACCGCAGCGGTCAGGATCTTTTTGCCGGCAAGACAGTCATTCTGCGCAATGTATGCAGCGGTTTGGATTTTGTTTATATGATGGAAAAAAACGCCGACGGTCAGATTCCTCTGGAAGATCTGGACGAAGGCTTTTATCAGGTTTTCATCATGCAGGATCTGAAAGAAAAACAGCTTGTCAGTGATAAAAAACTGCGCGATACCTTCTACACAGTGACGCGGGAGAACACGAATAAAAAGATCGAGCTGATTGCCGATCAGAATCTTTTCGACAACCCGGAAGAAGAACCGTTTTTACAAAAAAACTACGTGTTTGTCCAGGTGAGCACCCAACCGCAGCCGGAAGACTGGATCGATGTGATGATCGATCCCGGCGCGATGCATCAGGATAATGGCTATACCGACAAAGGAGTTCATGGAAACGGCTTGTTAGCGTATGAAGAAAATTACAAAATTGCCGTCAAACTGAAGGATCAGCTTGAAAAACTGGGCTTGAAAGTCGAACTGACGCGGGATCTGGATGAAATCGTCAACAGTTACGGCGAGGATGGCCGGCTGGATCGCGCCTATTCCCAACATGCGCGGTATTACATCAATATCGAGATGAAAAGCGCGACAAACGTCAACTTGCGGGGAACAGATATCGTTTATTCTTCCTTTTCTTCTAACCGTATGGCTTCCACAGTGCTCAAATCCATCGTCGAAAATACATCCCTGACGTATGCCAGGGAAGCGACGGGATCGGCCAGCGGGACGAGCATCGGCGAAGATGGAACTGCGTATGACGGTCAGAAAATCATCCGTGAATCGGGTGGACGAATCCTGGGCGCCGGGACCTTTTCTGAAGCTTCCCGTCAGAATCAGGCGTTTGCGGCGGAGAATCGTTATGGCATGCAGGCATTAACGATTCAGTATTTGTTTTTAAGCAACAGTGAGGATGTTGCAGCGTGGCAAAATGAGCTTGACAGGATTGCAGAAGCAACGGCTGCCGGATTAGCGAAAGCGATGCGGATTCCCAGCGGCAGTTAAACCTTACGGGCGCAAAGTTTCAGTTAAAATCAAGAATGAAAAAATTCGGTAACCTGCCAGTTCAAACGGCAGGTTCCTGTTGTTAATCAAGGAAGGAGAGTGACATCCATGCTCTATCAAATCAGCCGTGGGAGTAAATCTTTCGGCACGGAAACCGTGTTTGAGGATATACAGTTTGAGATCCGGGGCACTGAGAAAATTGCGGTCGTCGGCCGCAACGGATGTGGAAAATCGACGCTTTTAAAAATTATGACCGGCGAGCTGGATCTGGACAAAGGTGAAATTCACAGTACCTCCGGCACGCGGATCGGTTATCTGGCCCAGACGACCTTTCCAGACGAAACCTTAACCGTCCGGGAAGACCTTGAAAAAGTCTTTGAACCCTTGCAGAAATTGAAAGCTCAGCTTGATAAGCTGACAGAACGCATGGCAACGGATTACAGTGAAGCGGTGCTGGATCGTTATGCTCAGCTGGAGACACAGTTTGAGATGGCAGGCGGTTATACGTGGCAGTCGGAGTTAATGACGGTGTTTACGAAGTTTGGCTTTCAGGAAGAAATGCTGGATAGAACGATCAATACCTTTTCCGGCGGTCAGAAAACACGTCTTGCATTTGTTAAATTACTTTTAAGCAAACCGGATATACTGCTTCTGGACGAACCGACCAACCATCTGGATTTGGAAACGATCGAATGGCTGGAAGGGTATCTGAAGCGATACAGCCGGGCTGTCGTGCTGGTTTCCCATGACCGGATGTTTCTCGATCACATTGCGGAAGAAGTTTATGAGCTGGAATATGGTTCGATGAAGCATTACACCGGCAACTACACGAGCTTTCAGAATCAGAAGCAGCAGGATTTAATCCGTCAGCAGCAGATGTATAATCGTCAGCAGAAGGAAATTGAGCGGTTGGAAGGCTTGATCGAGCGCTTCCGCTACAAGGCGACAAAAGCGGCGATGGCGCAATCGAAGATCAAGGCGCTGGAGCGGATGGAAAAGATCGACGCCCCTCAGAAAAGCGATACCCGGAGTTTCTCAGCGCATTTTGTTCCGCGGTTAAAAGGTGGAAAAACAGTGCTGGAGATCAAGGATCTCAAGGTCGGTTACGATCATCCGTTATGCGAGATTTCCCTGGAAATTTTATCAGGGCAGCGCATTGCGGTGCTGGGGCCTAACGGCTGCGGCAAGAGTACGTTGATGAAGACGCTGGTCGGTGATCTGCCGGCGTTGGGCGGGGATTATCTGTATGGTCATCAGATTGAAACCGGTTATTTTGATCAGCAGCTGGCGCAGTTTTCCTCCGGGAAGACAGTGCTGGAAGAATTGTGGGACGATTATCCGGAACTGGACCGGACTCAGATCCGGACGGTGTTGGGACGTTTCCTGTTTACCAGCGACGACGTGTTCAAAACGGTCGACGTGCTTTCCGGGGGCGAAAAGGTTCGGTTGTCTCTGGCGAAATTGATGCTGCGTCAGGCGAATTTCCTGCTTTTGGACGAACCGACCAACCATTTGGATATTGTAGGCAAGGAAGCACTGGAAGAAGCGCTGAACGGATATACCGGAACGATTCTGTTCGTTTCGCATGATCGTTATTTTATCAAGAAGATAGCTACGGCGATCCTGCATATCGACATGCAGGGGAATGCTGTCTATTATCCGTTTGGTTATGAACAATTCGATGACGATCAGCAGCAGAAGGAAAAGGAACAGGCGCCAAAGAAAGACGCTGAAGTTCAGCGTCAGACTCCGAAGCGCAATCCGAATGCCCGCGAAGCGGCCAAGCTGGAAAAGCAGATCGCGGAAAAGGAAGAACAGCTGGAAGCAATGCGTGAAAAGCGGTTTGATCCGGAATACTACCATGATTATCAGAAAATGAATGAACTGGATGAACAGATCGACGATCTGCACAATGAGATTGAGCATTTAATGCAGCGCTGGGAAGAATGTTTGGAGGGATAGAAATCCGGTCTTGTCCAAACCCTGTCAAAACGCTATAATAAACATGAGGAAAAAAGGAGAACACAACATGTCTGAAGTAAAATTAAATCATTTAACAACAGAACGCCGTAACGAGAAAACGATGAACCTCGATACGCTTTCCACCCGCGAATTATTGGAAATCATGAACGAAGAGGACCACAAGGTTCCTGACGCGGTTCGTGAAGCAATCCCGGAAATTGAAAAAGCCGTCCAGGCGATTGTTAAAGCGCTGCGCAGCGGCGGCCGTCTGATTTATATGGGTGCTGGGACATCCGGACGGTTAGGCGTCATTGATTCCGCCGAATGCATGCCGACCTTTGGTACGACCTATGAAGTCGTCGGCTTACTGGCAGGCGGTCCAGGTGCATTCTTAACTGCGGTCGAAGGCGCTGAGGATGATGCAGAATTAGGCAAGCAGGATCTGGTCGATCAGAAGCTGACTGAAAAAGACGTTGTCTGCGGCATCGCGGCCAGCGGCAGAACTCCGTATGTTATCGGCGGTTTAGATTATGCGCGTTCCATTGGGGCGACAGCGGTTTCCGTCGCTTGCAACAAGAACAGTGAAGTTGGCAAGCATGCGGATGTTGCGATTGAAGTCGATGCCGGTCCGGAAGTTTTAACAGGTTCAACACGTCTGAAATCCGGCACTTGCCAGAAATTAATCCTGAATATGTTGTCAACAGCTTCCATGGTTGGCTATGGCAAGGTTTACGGTAACCTGATGGTTGACGTCAAAGCGACAAACTTGAAGTTGATCGAACGTTCCAAGCGCATCATCATGATGGCAACGGACTGCGATTATGAAACAGCGGCAAAGATGTATGAAGTATCCGGCAATTACCCGAAGGTAGCCATCGTCATGATTCTGACAGGCTGCACAAAGGAAGAAGCGGAAGAACGTCTGAATAAGAACGAAGGCTTTGTTCGTCAGGCAATTAAATAAGGTAAAAAAAACTGCAGCGCCTGGGATTTATTGACTATCCCTTAGCGCTGCAGTTTTTTTATTTTCGGTGCTTGTGGTTCCAAGAGTGATATTCTGCCAGCAGCAGCGCTGACAAGGTTTTCAGATCATAATCGTCGTTGATCAACAAAGATTTCAGAGAATCACTGCTGGAATTAAACGGATATTTCATGCGCAGAGCCATGAGCGGCAGCGGATCAGCAGGATCTTTTCTCAGCTTTTCCTTGAGCTTCCGTAAATCATTTTCCATTTGCACTCTTAATTCTTCATCGTTGATCATATTGCATACCTCTTTTATTTAACTCATTTAATTTCTTAAGATATTTAACTTGCTTGACGATGGAGCGGGTTTCGTAATACTGAATCAGTTGTTCGTAAATGAAGATCATGCCTTCTGAACTACCTTCACGGTTTAAATACTTCTCACAGGCTTTAAGTTTAATTTCTATTTCTTTTTCATGGTTTGATTTTCTTTGGAGGTTAATGATTTCCAGCATATCTTTTATAAACTTATTCTTAGGATATTGTTTACTATATTCTAAGAATTCATCTAGTTTATCATATTGATCAGTCTGCAATAATGTCCAAGCTATTCCATAAAAGATTTCAGGGATATTCTGCCATCCGGGTCTTAACTGTTTATAGATATTCTCAGCTTTATTATATTGTGTGGCATTTACATAATTATTCCCAGCATTACACAGAATCATATTTATAGTTTGATCAGATAATTGTTTAGAATAAGTTTTTAATAATTTGTCATAGATTTTTCCTGCTTCTTCAGGGTGATTTTCATGCGAATAAATAATAGCTTCATGCATCATTGTATAAGCTATCCTCTGAAAATTGCCTTCTTCTTTGAAGAGTGTGTCAGCCTTTTTATTGTAATTATGAGCGAGAGTTAGATGTCCTATTTGTATTAAACAAATAGCTGCATGATAGTATAACAGATCAGTATAATATTTGACGGTGTATGGTAAATTTAATAGAGTTTGAAAAAAATCCATTGCTTGATCTAATTTTAATTTGTTTTTTTCAGCTATGCCTTGATATAGGATAAATTGATAATTTTGTACAGAGTTTAAACAGTCTTGATATGTTTTTATAAATTTTATTCTTTTGAGTTCTTTACCATTGTTAAAAGTAATATTATATATAAATAAAGTAAGATTGTAATCTAAAAACAAAAGCGAGTTGTTTAATATATCATTTTGTTTTTCTAATTTTGTATATAATACTGAAGCTTCTTCGTATTGGAAAAAGTATAATTTTTCTTTAATCAGATTCATTAGCGTGCTTTGTTCTGCTAACCAATCCGTGGTTAAAGAAGGTAATTCCAATTTGTTTGAGATCGTTCTATATAATTCTTCTGTAATAGGACGGAGACCTCTTTCCATCTCGCTAAACGAAGAATTAGCCATGGGTAATGACTTTGCAAAGGCTTCTTGCTTCCAATTTAATTCAATTCGTCTTTTCCTAATTAAAGCTGCTTTTAGTTTACTTTCATCAGTATTCATTGTATCCATAGCCTTCTTTCGTAAAAAAGAGTCAAATCATCTGAATTTTTATAGTTATTTATATGTCATCTATGCCTTTTTTTCAAAAGGACTTTCGTTGTGGATTGGCTCTATGAATTTTATAATTATTACAGACAAACGTTTGTCCTGAAGAAAGGACAGAAAAGATGAAAAAGATTTTAGTTAGTCTGATGCTGATTCTGCCGTTAATGGCCGCTGTTCCAACAGCCTCGCCTGTTTTGGCAAATTATGGATTCAGCGTTTATGGTCCCAATTAAATAACTAAACTAAGGGCCCTTAGTTTTTAATTCATCTTAATCTGTTATTAGATCCTATCTATTCTGCATATTAGTTTTCATATTAATTTGTATATCGCTAAATATCACTTCCAATAACCCAATTTTCCATATTATACCAAAAATGTTCATTTTAATAAACGGTCAAAATAGTCGATTGCTAGTCTTATATGTTAAATTTTCGACCGCTATAATAAAATCAACGAAAGCGGGAGAGATCAGCTATGAGTGAAAATGAACAATTTTTTGATCTAAATTATGCTGTCTATCTGCGCATTCAGGAAATTATGGTAATCTTGGATATCAAGAGTATCAGTAAGCTGGCAGAAATGTCCGGTGTTAATAAATCAACGATCAGTACACTGAAAACAAAAAAGGATAAGACGGTGACCTTGCAGACAATTCGTTTGATCTGCAAAGCCGTTGGGATGACACTTGCTGAATTTTTCGATTCACCGCTGTTTCCAAATGACAAAGAGAAACTCTTGATCGAGGGATAATTCCTTCGATTTTTTCATATATTGAAAGTGAAAGAGGGATGGAAAAATGAATGAAATGATGGAACTCATGCATCAATTACTGCTTGGCAATGGTATTTTAATCGCAGGCTGCGTTTATGTGTGCGCAGAATTGCTTAAATCATTTTTACCGCGGATGAACAGCACCTGGATTCCTTTGATCGGCGCGATCATGGGCGTGGTGCTGGGATTGGTAATCCCTGATTTTTCAGTAGGCCAGGGCATGCTGGTAAAAGCGATCAGCGGCCTGTGTCTGGGATGGGCGGCAACGGGCGCTTTCGAATCCATAAAATGTATTAAAAACCGTCAACATAGTTAAGCAGAATGAACTTTCATCAGGCGGAGAACTGAAACGGTTCTCTTTTTTTGTTTGCCGGAACTTTCTTTGCTGGAATAAGACGCTTCGAAACTATAAAATTCATGAAAACACAGAGCAGTGAAATTGTTGAAATATCAGAGTGAGGTGGAGAAAAAGGAGTATAAATTTCACAATGAATGTGCGGAAGCCGGCGCAGACAGAGCTGGTAAACTATGGTACAATAATACGGAAGAAGCGTAGTTTGCGTTTTCGTATACGAATTGAAGGAGACTAGAACATGAGTGAAAACCAGCCGGAAAAGGCTTTATTTCAACTGATCGCCGAAGCATTGACGCCGGAGGGCACATTGCCGAAGGATTTCTCGCTGCCAAAGGAAAAAGTACAGAATAAGCTGATCTTCGCCGACGGAGCGATGGATGGCATTAAGTTATACCATACTCAACCCAAAGAGATAGATCTCGAACCGGTCTGCCAGGCGCTGCTGCTTATCAGCCAGGGGCAGGAAGAAGCCGGGAAAACACAGCTGACGGCCGCGTTGGCGCAGCACAGCGTGATTGAAGTGATCGACGCTCTGCACAAATGGATTTATGAACATCATCAGCAGCTGGATCCGGGGAAGCTCTCCGGTTTCGCGATCCGCTGCATCATGACGTCGGCGGATCCGGAGCTGATCAAGCTGGGGCTGGCAATCATGGAACTGTTGAATACCGATAAGCAGGAAGCGCTGAAAAAAGTGATCCGCGCATTGGCGCTGTGCAACGAATTTACGCTATACTGTCTGTTTATCATGCGCAGCTGGACCGGCGGCAACGATGAAATTTTTGATCTGATGCAGAAGGTTCATGGCTGGGGCCGGATTCACTGTGTGAATCAGATCGATCCAGCAAACCGCCTGATCAAAAAATGGCTGCTGGATCATGGCTGCGAGAATAACGTGGCTCCGGCATATTCGGCCCTGACCGTAGCGAAGAAGTGCGATTTGATTGATCAGCTCCGCCGTGATGATTTATCACCGGAGGACTGGGCGGGAATCACGTTGATCATAGACGGTTTAATGGCGGAAGGCCCGGTTGCGGGGATCTCGGAAATCGAGGACCGCGAAGGGGTGTTCACCGCTTATCTGAAGCAGGCGGAACATTTCCCGATGACGTTAGCGACCGTTCAGAATCTGATCGCGATCGCTCAGTATATCGACGGCGAACAGGTCAAACTGCCGGAGGTCAAGAAGCAGTGTCTGGAACTGTTGAAATCATCGGAATGCTACGTCACCGTCAGTGCGGCGATGGAACAGGGCAAAGGATTTGAAGAAGCGTTGAAGCTGAGCATCCCGTATGAAGAAAAGGCGATGACCTGGCTAAAGCAGAATCCGGTGGAGCATTGCATGGCGGCGCGGTTATTAATGGCTTCGGAAAAGGACTGCGACGAGATTCTTGCGCTGTATGCCGACTGCCTGCCGTTAGAGACAATGGCCAGCGGTCCTGCGGATGTGCTGGGACTGGGGAAGGATTATCAGAATTTTCATGCGCTGGCGGCGATATTGCAGTCGCTGCGGCTATATCCGGGCAAAGGTGCGGAGTTTATCCGCTGCGCTCTGTTGTGTCCGGTCATCAGCTGCCGGACCTATGCGCTGGATACGCTGGAAAGCTGGGTAAAATTGGCGCAGACTTCGTTAAAGGGAATCGCGCCGCAGCTGCTTGTCGTACTTGATCAGGCTGAGGAACTGGAAGTGAAGGATGAGCTGAAATCCCGGATTCAGGCGTTGAAGCGTGCGGCTTAAGCAAGTTTTTCAAACGGGAAAACTCAACCAGAGAACAATAAAAGACAAAAGGGATTCCAAGCGCACAGACTGGATCCCTTTTTCATAAATGAAAAAATCCAGAGGGAGAAGCGTCGGGCAGTGTTTCTTTTCTGGATTTTATTGATTTTTGTGCTGATGGGGTTAAGATCGAAAGGCAGGGGCAGCTGATTGCCGTGACGAATTGAATTTAAGCCTTCTGATCTGCCAGATCGGCTTTGATCAGTTCGCGCAGCGCTTCAATCGCCGCGCGGATCGGGGCTTCGGTATCGTGATGCTGGATATTTTCCAGTCCTGCCTTTTCCCGCTGCTGATTGGCAACCGTCAGGAAGACCGAGCCGACGCGGCAGCGCAGATAGCCGCCGACGATAAACAGCGCCGCTGACTCCATTTCGCTGGCCAGACAACCCATTCTTAACCAGGCGTCCCATTTGCGCAGCAGTTCTTCATGATTTGGCAATTCTTCCGGTTTGTGCTGGCCATAGAAGGCATCTTTGCACTGCACCACGCCGACATGATAGGGCATATTCAGTTTGGCAGCACTGTGCGCCAGCGCATTGACAACCTGAAAATCAGCGACTGCCGGATATTCAATCGGCGCGTATTCCTTGCTTGTACCTTCAAAGCGGATGGCCCCAGTGGCAATGACGAGATCGCCGCCTTTGACATCCAGATCCATCCCGCCGCAGGTGCCGACCCGGATGAACGTATCCGCGCCGCAGACATGCAGCTCCTCCATCGCAATCGAAGCCGAAGCGCCGCCGATTCCGGTTGAAGTCACGCTGACCTTCACGCCGTCCAGCTCGCCGGTATACGTGACAAATTCGCGGGAATCCGCGACCAGTACCGGATTGTCAAAGTGCGCCGCAATCTTGGCGCAGCGCTTCGGATCGCCCGGCAGTAAAACGTAGCGGCCGATCTCGCCTTTCCCAACGCCGATGTGATATTGTTTCCCTGAACCTTCTGTATAATCAATCATGCTTGTTCCTCCTTTGTTAAGGGCTTTTATTACTTATAATGTACCACAGCAGAGATATCAAAAAAAGCGACATTTGTCGCTTTTTGAGTGTTTTGTTGAATTAATTGTTGGCTGGATTGAGGTCGTTGTTGACGACCAGGTCGATCGCTTTCCAGCTGCCTGAACTGTGGGTCAGGACAATCTGATAACCGCAGTGATAAGTCCGGTTGCCATACGTGTTGCTCAATACAGTGTAGTCAAAGATGACCTTGCCGACCAGATCATGCTCACCGATCTGGATCAGATCGAGAACCTCGGCATTTTCAAACTTGACGCCCGCATGCCCCGTATACCACTGGTTGTCCATTGTGCGGATCTTGGCCGCAAATTCGCTGCCGGACAGGAAGTAGCCGGTCAAGGTGCCCAGGCCGCCGTCACCGGTGGCATAGCGCGCCGCCGCTTCAGCAATCGCCGTCATCGTTTTCTCGCCTGCGCTTTTGATCTCGCCGCTGGCAGCTTGGCCAACGTAGAAACGCTCTTCATAGGCATCTTTGACAACGACATAGCCCTCGGCGGTGATCTCCGGCTGGGACATCAGTTCGCTGATTTGATAACGGGTGACGGTCGGGGCGGCGGAACTGGTCTTGTAGCGGTCGAAGGTGCCGGCCGGAACCTTGGTCTCTTTAACGTAGTCGCTGCCTAAGAGAATGCCGTTGACCTTGACCTGCGCTTCTGCCGGGGCGTCGATCAGGTAGCTCAGGTTGCCGGAACTTTGCATGACGGTTTCCACCAGCCATGTCTCGTTCTCCTTGCGCAGATTCAGCGTTGAAACTTTTCTGCCCTTGGAATAGACGCCATAGGTGCCTTCATACCCTTCCGCGGATTTATCATCTTTAACATAGTTCAGATCTTTAAAGTCGACATCGCCGTAGATTGTATTCATCGCCGCAGTGAAATCAGCTTCGCTGCTCAGACTGCCGGTACGGGTCTGGAACTGTTGATATAGTTCAGTATAATCCTGCTTTTCAATCTGTTTCATGTACGCCTGCAGCGCGGCGTCGGGTGTTGTTTTTTCATACGCGCTCATCTTGCCGTTGACCAGAGCCAGCACGCCGGCGGAAGCGCCGATCACGATCGCGAGAATCAGTCCGATCATCGCCAGGGCAGTGCCTGTTGGAATTCCTTGTTTTTTACTCATTGCGGTTTCTCCTATTTCACGATAAAGGCGGTCGGCACGCGGCGGTCACCTTTGATCGATACAGTGGTGTTCAGGGTTTCTCCGTCGTAGACCATGACGGTGGAATTGCCGCCGTCCAGATTCGCGGCGTTGACGGCGTCATACTGCTGCATGATGTCGATGATGTCCTGATAGGTTGAGCCGAAGCTGCTCGGCTGCCGGCCGTCCAGCACCATCAACAGGAACGCGCCGTCGTAGCGTTGACCGATCACGGTACGCGGATTCAGGCCCGGATGCCGTCCGGTTTCGAAGACGACTTCCCAGTTTTTGATAAAGACCGGACCGAAGGTTACGGCGTCGCGGATATCATAATCCAGCGCCTGCTGAGCGGTCATATCGCCGACGACCAGCTGATTGGCGTTGTTGATGCCGATAACCGGCGTGAATTCGCCGGGGGTGCCGCTGATCAGCTTGCCGTCGTGAATGACGATGCCGTAAGCGGTGCCGCCATTGCCGTTGCCGCCGGCATCCTCAAAGCCGCCGGCGTTGATCCCGGCGATCGCGTTGTTGTCCTGAATGTATTTTTCGACGGAATAGCCCGGCGCTCCGGAATCCATATTTGGATTGCAGGCGACGAAGACGCGGGATGGATCGTGGACGATCATCAGCTTGCCTTCAAAGGTCGTGCCTTTCAGATCAATGATCTCAATCGCGTCCTGATCAGCGCTGGGAACCTCGGCAGACTGTTCGCTCTGGTCAGTGAGCTGCGGATTGCGGATCGCATCCAGTTCGGCTTGGGAATAGAACAACCCCGCGGCCTTGTACTGCAGACTGCCTTCGTCCATCGTTTCCAACAGATGCCGGGTGTACGCTTTGTATGGCCCGCAGTAGATCGAATTGAGCGCCAGCGTCCCGGTAATCCCGGCACCCGCAAGCACCATCACCAGAATGATGCCGCTCAGCGCTCCGGCCGAAATCCCGGATTTTTTCGCTTTTCTTTTTTTACTCATTGAATTCCTGTATGAAGTTCACTCTTCATACGACTCCTTTCTTTTCTTAGTGTTGAACCACAGCCTAATTATATCGGCAATGGGGCGAGAAAACAATGCGCAAGCCGACGAAAACAATGAAGACTTCATGACGAAGCTTTGCAAATCAACGCCGAAGCGTCTGTTAAAACATAAAAAAAATTTAGGCTATAAGTGCGAAATCGCCTTCATTTTTCAACGGCTTTGGGGGTTGCCGCATCCAGAAAGAGAGCAGAGATTCGCATCGTTTCCTGTTTGAATCTAAAAATAAATTAGAATTTTTTTAGAGGTTGGGAATGAATCCGGTAAAAATTTCCTGAAAACAGGTAAAATCATCGAAAAATAGGAATAAAGCCTGAAATTTAGTAAGAACAATGTGGTAATTGTTTGCTTATTCCAAATAATTTCACAAATTGATTTCAAATCGTTGAAAAATAAAAAAATTAGTTTTAAGATGGATTTAAGAAAGCGGTTACATAACCGTCGGAGGTAAGGAAACATGAGAAAAGTTTTAACTGTCCTGTGCTGTTTCTTTCTCTGTGCCGCAGCCTTGAGCGGATGCTCAGACAAAGGGACAAAGGAACCGGAGAAGCAGCCGGACAATGCCCAAACACCGGGCGAGTCCACGGAGGGAATCGATCAGTCGACCTTTGAGGAACTGCTGCAGAAGGGGATTGAGAATGGCAAGAAAGTAACGGTCTATTCCACACATTCCGTTGTCGTCAGCGGCTGCGAAGCGTTTAAGAACAAATATAACTTAGACGTTGAATTTGAATGCACGCAGATCGGCGATACCAACCAGATCACTCAGGTCGCGGAGGAAGTCGCCTCCGGCGCTGAAGGCGCGGATCTCATCTTCATCCAGGACGGCGCGCGCGTCATGTCCGATCTGGTCGAGGAAGGCTACGTCTATAACTGGTACAATCAGGAAATTTATGATCTGGTCGGCGCGGATACAGAACCGCTGTTAGTCTATGATTACTGCAACAAGGTCTTCATTTTCAACAGCGATAACGTCAAGGAAGAAGACCTGAGCAATATCTGGTATGTCACCGACGAGCAATACAAAGGCACCGTTCAGATGAAGGATCCGTACAGCGAGGGCGTCAACATGGACTTCCTGACGCAGATCACTTCCGACGACTATGCGGCCAAGCTGGAAGCGGCGTACAAAGATTACTACGGAACCGATCTGGTGTTGGACAGCGATTGCCCGAATGCCGGTTACCAGTGGATCAAGATGCTTTACAACAACGGTCTGGTCGTCGGCTCCTCGGACGGCGATATCGCCCAGGCAATCGGCGCGGAAGGTCAGAGCGAGCAATGGTCGGCCTTAATCACGCTGAACAAATATAAGAAGAATCTGGATAAGGGCTACAAGCTGGGCTTCGCCTCCAACGTCACGCCGTTTGCGGGCTTCATTTATCCGATCTACGGCCTGTTGACAAGCAATGCCGACAACCCGGATATGGCGAAGGCGTTCCTGTGCTGGCTGTTCACGGAAGAAGGCTGGTTCGGCAACGGCGAGCTGAAGATCAACGACGGCTCCCTCTACAACGGCATGACCGGCCGCTTCGGCGATTACTCCGGCAATACCAATCTGAAAGTTACCGACGGTGACAAGACGGTCAAGGAATGGAAATCGATCTTGGTCGAAGAAGATCCGATCTACTGCTCCGAGCACCGCGCGGATGTTGAAGACTTCATCAATCTGATCAAATAAGAAAGCTCTCGGAAGGTTGTGGTGTTCGCCATCACAGCCTTTCTCACTCTTAGGGAGGGGAATATGAAAAGAAAGCTCAATCAAGTCAAGACATTCTTCAGCAAACCCTATAACATCCTGTTGGTGCTCTTTTTGATCGTTCTGACCTATCTGGTCGTCTTTCCGCTGTTTTCGATCGTCAAGGATACCTTCATCGTTCATTCGGCTGAGAAATCCCGCGTCCATCAGGCGGTCGGCAGTTTGACAGCGTATCATTGGAACCGCACGCTCGCCAGCGTTTACAGTAAATCCTTATTGTATGAACCGCTGGCCCACAGCCTGGTCTGTTCGATCAGCGCCTGCATCGTCGCGATTTTAATCGGCGGGGGCTTTGCCTGGCTGGTCACCCGCAGCGATCTGCGCTGGAAAAAAGTCCTGACCAAGCTGTTTATCTTCCCATACATCATGCCGAGCTGGACGCTGGCGTTAGCCTGGAAGAATTTCTTTAAAAACGCCGCGGTCGGCGGGGCGACCGGCATCTTCACGGCACTGACGGGGATCGCAACGCCGAATTGGTTCGCTTACGGACCATTTCCGATCATTCTGGTCACCGGGCTGCATTACGCGCCGTTCGCTTATATCCTGATCGGCGGCATCCTGCGCAACATGGATGCGAATCTGGAGGAAGCAGCGGTCATCCTGAAAACCAAACGCCTGCGGATGTTTACGCGGATTACAATTCCGATGGTTATGCCGGCCGTGCTGAGCACGGTTATTCTGGTCTTCTCCAGCGCGATGAGTTCATTCGCCGTACCGCAGTTCCTCGGTCTGCCGGTGCGTTATTACGTACTGACCACCGAGCTGTACGCCGCGCTGCAGGGAACCAACCCGGGCGTCGGCTACATCCTGGCGATCGTCATGATCGTCATCAGCGTGCTGATCATGCTGGCAAACCAGAAGCTGATCGGCAAGCGAAAATCCTATGCGACGGTGACGGGCAAGAGCGCCAACGTGTCGCTGTTCCATTTAAAGAAAGCCCGCAGTCTATTGTCAGTGCTGGTGCTGTGTCTGGTGCTGTGCATGTCGGTCGTCCCGCTGATCTCGTTCTTACTGCAGTCGCTGATCATTATTAAAGGCAATTACAGTCTGTCCAACATGACGCTGGATTTCTGGATCGGCAGCTCCAAGGGCGGCAACGACGTCATGGACAAGGCCGGAATCCTGATCAACGCGGACGTCTGGAAGACGCTGTTCAACAGTCTGAAGCTTTCGGCAATCGTCGCGGTGGGCGCGGGTACGCTGGGCTTTCTGGCCGGTTATGCGATCGTGCGCCGGCGGGGAAGCAAGCTGAGCCAGATCGTAGAGAATCTGACGTTTATCCCGTATCTGATTCCGTCGATGGCTTTTGCGGCGATTTATCTGTCGATGTTCTCACGCCCGCACGGAATTATTCCATCGCTCTACGGCACCTTTGCGATTTTGGCTCTGATCGGGACGGTCAAATATCTGCCGATGGCTTCCCGTTCCGGCGTGAACTCGATGCTGCAGCTGTCTCCGGAAATTGAGGAGGCCGGCATCATTCAGGGCATTCCCTGGGTCAAACGGATGGCCAAGATCATCGTGCCGATCGAGAAGTCGACGATCGTCTCCGGCTATCTGCTGCCGTTTGTTTCCAGTATGCGCGAACTGAGCTTATACGTGATTCTGGTGACCGCAAACAACCGCGTGCTGACGACATTGTTATTCATGTATGATGAAAAGGGCTGGGAGCAGTATTCCAATGCGATCAACCTGTTGATTATCTTCGTGGTGCTCATCGTGAATTTCGGCGTAGAAAAGCTGACCGGCGCTTCCATTGAAAAGGGTGTAGGAGGAGGAAATTGACATGCCGACAATAAGATTAGTCGATATCACAAAAAAATTCGGCAAGGGCTCAATCGCCGTAAATCATTTAAATCTGGAAATTAAGGACGGAGATTTCGTCTCGCTGTTAGGACCTTCCGGCTGCGGCAAGACGACGACGCTGCGGATGATCGCCGGGCTGGAAACGCCGAGCGAAGGTGAGATCTACATCGACGATCAGCTGGTGTTCTCCGATGCTAAAGGCGTCAATGTGTCGCCGGATAAGCGCAATGTCGGTTTCCTGTTTCAGAACTATGCGCTGTGGCCGCACATGACGGTGTATAAAAATATTTCATTTGGTTTGGAAAACATGAAATGGCCGAAGGAAAAGATCGACGCCCGGGTGAAGGAAATCTGCCAGACGATGCGGATTGAAGAATACATTCAGCGCTATCCGTCTGAATTGTCGGGTGGTCAGCAGCAGCGCGTTGCGATCGCCCGGACCTTAGCCCCGAACCCGCGGGTGTTGTTGATGGACGAACCGCTGTCCAACCTGGACGCCAAGCTGCGCAACGACATGCGCGCTGAACTGAAGCGGCTGCACATGGCGACCGGAGCGACGTTTGTCTATGTAACCCACGATCAGTCGGAGGCGATGACGCTGAGCTCGAAGGTATGTCTGATCAAGGAAGGTGTTTTGCAGCAGTATTGTCCGCCATTGACGTTGTATGGTGAACCGGCGAATTTATTCTGCGCTGATTTCATGGGCAATCCGACGATGAATTTCATTTCCTGCCACGGGATCAAAAAGGATCAGGCAGTCGAATTGACCTGCCGGCATTTCTCTGTTCGTTTCACGCCGAACCAACCGCTGGCGCTGCCGGCGGAAGGGGATTATGTTTTAGGCGTAAGACCGGAATTTGTTAAAGTCAGCGCGGACGAGGGCATCGAAGGCACGGTTGTTTCCTCATTGCCAAGCGGGATGGAAACAACGTTGTCGCTGGCGGTCAAGGACATCACGTTGTCGGCGGTGGCCTTCGGCAGCATCGACTTCGCGATGGATTCCGTCATTCACTTCGGTTTTGAAGGGGATCGGTATATCCTGTTTGACGCGCAGTCGACAGAAAATCTGGGACTGGGTTCCTTACAGATTTTAAACTGATTTAAATAGGGTAATCCTGAAAGAGGAGTGGAACATGGGCGAAAAAGGAGAAAAATTATTTTGGACCGGCGTCGACCGGGTAATGAACATCGTGCTGCTGGGCTTTCTGTGGCTGATCTGCAGTCTGCCTGTCGTCACGATCGGCGCCTCCAGTACGGCGCTCAACGCCTCGATGAGCGGTTATGTGCGGGGAGATCGCCGCTCGGTGATAAAATCCTTTTTCGCCGCGTTTCGTCAGCATTGGCCGCTAGCCACGAAGATCTGGCTGATCCATCTGGTTGTCATCGCGGTGCTGCTGTGGGATTTGCTTTATTATCGGATCGGCGAATCGTCGCAGGATGTGCTGGGGGCCACGGTGGCTGCGGTTGGGCTTGGGCTTGTCTTTTTTGAATTGTTGATGGTCTTTGCACTGCTGGTGGAGGTTCCCGGGCTGACAGTAAAAACAGCGCTGGCGAAGGCGCTGGACCTGGCGTTTACCTGTTTCTTGGAGTCGTTGTCCATTGCGGTGCTGACGCTGGCGGTGCCGGTGGCAGTCTTCTTTCTGCTGCCGGGATTCCTGCCGGCATTGCCGGGCTTGATTGTGTATCTGGACTGGCAGATCCTGCCGAAGATGTTCCAGAAAGCCAAGTTTAAAAAGGGCAGCCGGGAACAGAATCGGATGTTACGGAAACAAAATCACTGAAGGCGGAGCGAAGTTTCTGCCTTCGTTTTTTTATTTTTTTGTTGAAATCATAAAAAGTTTATGCTATTATTACAAAGCAATCGGAAAAAATGGCTCGTTGGTGAAGTGGCTTAACACAGCGCCCTTTCACGGCGTCATTCACGAGTTCGAATCTCGTACGAGTCACCATTTTTTTAGGGGTGTGGTTCAATGGTAGAACAGAGGTCTCCAAAACCTTTGATGGGAGTTCGATTCTCTCCACCCCTGCCACTTATTCGCAAAGCCTTTCTGAAAGGCTTTTTTTATTGCATAATAATCCCCAGTTTAGTCTAAAAATAAAAGTACCAGATTGAGAAATATCGCCGGGGAATTGGACCCCGGCGATCAAATCTTCCGGATGTTCCTTTTTTGTGTCTTTTGTCACGCTGAACACGCGAATACCGGTTTACTTTTCAGGTTAAATATCTTAAAATTACGATGTATCTAAGATGAGAAGGAGATTAACTATGAAAATTTCATCACTACAATCTGCTAGATATGAGTATTCACCGAAACTTCCAGGTATGCTGAGACATGGCATTGCCAATATCGGGGTTCAGGAAGGCGAAGAAACTCAAAGCGCAGCCGATCAGGAAGTAATCAAACGCTTATTTCCAAACACATACGGCAAAAAAGAAATTACATTTGTTCAGGGTGAGAACACGGCGGAAACGAAGAAACAGGTCGTCGGCGTGATTCTTTCCGGCGGTCAGGCTCCGGGCGGACACAATGTCATCTGCGGCTTATATGATGCTTTAAAAGCTGCGAATAAAGAAAATGTTCTCTATGGTTTCAAGAATGGTCCGATCGGTTTGATTGAAGACGATTATTTGATTTTTGACGATGCCTACATCAACCAGTACCGCAACACGGGCGGATTCGATATCATCGGTTCCGGCAGAACGAAGCTGGAAACTAGCGAACAATTCGCGATCGTTGCGGATGTCTGCAAGAAGCATGGAATTACGGCGATTGTCATCATCGGCGGCGATGACTCCAATACCAATGCGGCGGTTTTGGCTGAATACTTTGCGGCGCATGACACCGGCGTTCAGGTCATCGGCTGCCCGAAGACGATCGACGGCGATCTGAAGAACGAAGATATCGAATGCTCGTTCGGGTTTGATACGGCGACCAAGACTTACAGCGAAATCATTGGCAACATCGAAAGAGACGCGAATTCCGCGAAGAAATACTGGCATTTCATCAAAGTCATGGGCCGTTCCGCTTCCCATGTCGCTCTGGAATGCGCGCTGGAAACGCAGCCGAATATCTGTCTGATCTCCGAAGAAGTATCGGAAAAGAAAATGTCGCTGTCGCAGATTGCGGATTACATTGCGGATTCCGTTGAAAAGCGTGCGGCAAAGGGCATGAACTTCGGTGTCGCGATCATTCCGGAAGGCGTCGTTGAATTCGTACCGGAATTCTCTGCGTTAATTCAGGAAATCAACGAACTTCTCGCCGGAAGCAAGGCTGACGCGTTCAACGCGCTGGCGACGTGGAGCGAAAAGTATGCGTTCATTGAACAAGGACTGACGAAAGAATCCATGGGCGTCTTTGCGATCCTGCCGGAAAACATCCAGCAGCAGCTGTTCCTGGAACGCGATCCGCACGGCAACGTCCAGGTTTCCCTGATCGAATCGGAAAAATTATTCTCGGCGTTAGTCAAGGATAAGCTGGATGAAAGAAAGAAAGCCGGAACCTATAAGGGAAAATTCAGTCCGCTGCATCATTTCTTAGGCTATGAAGGACGATGCGCGTTCCCGTCTAACTTTGATTCCGACTACTGCTACTCGCTGGGATATAATGCGTTTATGTTGATCCAGTATGGCTACAACGGCTATCTGTCAAAGATCTCCAACCTGTCCAAGCCGGCCAGCGAATGGACAGCGGGCGGTATGCCGATCACGAAGATGATGAACATCGAAAGAAGACATGGCGAAGACAAGCCAGTCATCAAGAAAGCACTTGTCGAGCTGGATGGCAAGCCGTTTAAATTCTTTGAGGCTCATCGTGAGGAATGGGCTGTGGAAACCAGCTTCGTTTATCCGGGCGCGATCCAGTATTACGGACCAGCTGAAGTCTGCGATATCACGACGAAGACGCTGGCGCTGGAACACGCTGAGTAAAACAAAAACATTCTGTTTCCTTCCGAATCTGTTTTAAAGTAACAAAAAAAGAAATTGCCGAATGGATTGAATTTTCCAAGGGGCAATTTCTTTTTTTCATTTTATCGAATGTGTTCAACTGGAATCTCTGCGATATCAGAAGCGTGAATCAGCTCGTTGTACGTGCTCAGGATCAGCTTCAGATTTTCTGACAAAGGATTGGCGCCGTTTAAATAAAGCACGCGGCAGGGCAGACTGGCCGCCCATTCCAGATGCCGTTTGCGGCAGGGAGAACCGTCGGTTTCGTAGCGGTCAGAATCCGCCAGGAAACGCTGGTGCGCTTCAAACATATCCCCGCCCGGTAGAATCCGCGCGCCGAAGGCTTCCAGTTCTCTTTGGTGCAGACGCTGCCGGCGAAGCTCGGCCGGAGCGTCGACATGCACGGCCAGATCAAACAACGGTACAAACGGCGCATTGAAGCTGTCCATTGATCCGGCCATGACGAAATGATCGAATGGAGTAATGTCATGCATCAGCCGTTCGGCTTTTTCTGTTCGCGAAAACATGAGCGTGAACGGAACTGGCGTGTCTTTGCGCCATAGATAATCGTCGATGTCAAAATAGGGATAACCCAGTTCACTGGCCGTCATCCTGCCCAGCGTGGTTTTTCCTGAACCGGAAGAACCAAATAAAAGAATACCTCGTGTCATCGCTTACCCTCCCCTGATACAGTCCGGACTTTTATTCTATCCCGGAAATGCAGGTTCCGCAATCGGAAGCTTCCAGAATCAAGGATAATCAACATGTTTCGCTCTGGCGGAAGGAAGGTTTTTTTATTCCAGGTCGATCAGGCGGACGTTGGTCACGCCCTTTTTCTCTTTCAGGCTGCGCAGCACTTCGTCGATGGAACAATCCAGATCTGAGATATCCAGCGAGAGGCTGACCGAGGCGTGATCATGAATCGGAATTGACTGGTTGATCGTCAGCACGCTGGTGTG
Source organism: Holdemania sp. 1001302B_160321_E10 (assembly GCF_015552275.1). NCBI lineage: Bacteria > Bacillati > Bacillota > Erysipelotrichia > Erysipelotrichales > Erysipelotrichaceae > Holdemania > Holdemania sp. 1001302B_160321_E10. Next base: position 27,927 of record NZ_JADNEM010000009.1, read on the forward strand.
CTGGGCCGCCAGTTCGTTGAGCACCTCGCTTAACACGCCCTGCTGATGCGTCAGGATCATGCTTAACACAGCTTTGCGGCCGCGCGCGTTTTCCGAGAAAGAAAAGATCGAATCTTTATATTTATAATAGGTGCTGCGGCTGATGCCGACGCGCTGAACAGCTTCGCTGACCCCTTTTACTTTGTGCTGTTCGACAAGATCGCGGGCTTCCACAACTTTCGCGTAAAAATCCGGCAGGATTTTCGTGTTGACGATCAGATATTGTTCACTCATAGGGTTCCTCCTTGCATTCAATACGGACGCCTTCCTGTTGGACGCGGCAGGGCAGCAGCTGCCAATGATGATCCAGTGTTTTGAGCTTTAACGAAAGGGCAGCTTCCGGAAGATCATCGAGAAATAAGGCCAGCAGCGTCGGCCCGGAACCGCTGATCATTACCGCGGCGGCTCCCTGATCGACGCATAACTGTTTTACAGCCGCATATTCCGGAATCAGCGGGATGCGGTAAGGCTCGTGCAATGGTTCGTTCATCGCCGCTTCCAGCAACGCGCTGTCCGCCGTTTCCAATCCTTTTAATAGAAAAGCCAGCTTGCCCAGAGCGCCCGCGGCCTGGGCATGAGGAATCCTCTGAGGCAGAGCCTGGCGGGCACGGCGGGTTTCCAGTTCGAAGTCCGGGACCAGCGCGGCCAACCGCAGACGTTCGCTGACGCTGAAGTCGGCGGTCAACAGACAGTCCTGATCGATCAGCGCGGCCTTCAATCCGCCTAACAACGCCGGGGTGACATTATCCGGATGACCTTCCAGTTCACAGGCCAGCCGCAGAAGATCCAGCGTGGAGACCGGCTCGTTCAACAGCGCGTTCGCCCCGCACAGGCCCGCGAGGATGCAGGCGGAAGACGATCCCAGACCGCGGCTGACCGGGATCGGCGAATCAATCGTGATCTGGACGGGGATTGGCTTCTCGTTCAGCTTTTGAAACAAACGGCAGTAGGCTTTCCAGACTAAATTATTCTCGTTGCAATAACGCCGGGGACAACCGGTAATCGTAAACTGCGCGGCGGGGGTGAAAGTGAAGCTGGCTTGTAAGTCCAGCGCCAGTCCCAGCGTATCGAAGCCGGGGCCTAAATTGGCGGTCGTCGCCGGTACGGTCACTTTAATCATGATTCATCGCCTGCACTTTCTGCCGGACATAATCGAGGATCGCATCCTTTTCGATCTGATCGGTATGCCGAACTGGTTTGTCCCGCAAGCCTTGCAACGGAGCGGGAATTGGAATTCCGGTGCGTTTGCTCAACTGTTCCATCGCCGTCCACTCGTCCATTTCAGCCGCACCGAACAAGGCTTCATAGACGTCCTTGCTGAACTTGAAGCACGAAGCGGTCGCCAGGACAACGCATGGATTTTTTTCAAATCCTTCACTTCGCAGCTGACGCAGGACGTGCACGCCGACTGCGGTGTGCGGATCGAGGACCTGACCGCTTTGGGCATAGACCTGCCGGATGGTTTCGGCAGCCTGCTCGTCGGTACAGTCGCCGCAGGCAAATTGTTTCTGCAGGCGATGAAGCAACGCGGAGTCAATCTGATATTCTCCCTGTTTCTGCAGCTGATCCATATAAGCCGCGACCTGTTGACCATCCAATCCGGTTTCGTGCGCTAACAGGCGTTCCAGATTGCTGGAAATCAGGATATCCATCGACGGCGACGTCGTTTTCATGAAGGGCCGCCGGCGGTTGTAGCAGCCGGTGGTGAAGAATTCAGTCAGAACGTTGTTGGCATTGCTCGCGACGATCAGCTTGCCGACGGGCAAGCCCATCTGCTTGGCGTAATAGCCAGCCAGAATATCCCCAAAATTACCCGTTGGCACACTGAAATCCAACGTCTGCCCAGCTGTGAGCACGCCTCGCTGACGCAGCTGGCGGTAGGCCCAGAAATAATAGACGATCTGTGGAACCAGCCGGCCGATATTGATCGAATTGGCGCTGGAAAGCTCAATCTGACAGGCTTTGAACGCAGCGCGCAGCTGCGGATCGGCAAAGCAGCGCTTGACCGCGCTTTGAGCGTCGTCGAAATTGCCGCGGATCGCGCACACGCCGATATTGTTTCCTTCGCTGCTGACCATCTGACGCTGCTGAATTTCACTGACGAGGTGATCAGGATAAAAAACGAGCAGTTCGCAGCCGGCACGATCCTTGAAACTTTCCAGCGCCGCTTTGCCTGTATCGCCGGAGGTTGCCGTCAGGATCAGCGTTTTCTGCGGCTGACTCTGCCGTCGGGAAGCTTCCGCCAGAAATAACGGCAGCAGCGACAGCGCGATATCCTTAAACGCTGCCGTCGGTCCATGATACAATTCCAGTAAAAAGTCGGAACCCAGCGGAGAAAGCCTTACGACGTCCTCCGCGTCGAAGCGTCCCTTGTAAGCCTGATGAAGCAGAGCCTGAAGCGCGGGGGCGTCCAATCCGTCGGTAAAGCAGGCCAGCACAGCCTGGGCGATGGCCAGATAACTGAGCGGCAGGGTCTCCACGTCGATCTGCCGGTTTTCCCAGTCGGTCGGGATGATTAAGCCGCCGTCGTCAGCCACACCGTTTCTGACCGCCGTCCAGAAATCCCCTTCAATATGCGAACCTCGCGTACTGCATAACTGTTTTTTCATGTGTCCACCTCTTGAATTTTTTAACAGTTCTATGATACAATGTCTTTCAATGAAAAACAAGTGTATTTATTTCAGGCACACATAAGGGGGAATTCATTTGAAAATCGCAATGCTTGGCTGGGGTACCGTTGCCCGCAGCCTGATGGAACAGATTGAGAAGCGTCATGATCCAACGCTGCAGGCCGCGGCCATTTTGATCCGGAAGCCGCATCCGCTGACCCATCCGGCCATGACTTATGATTACGCGGCGATTTTAGCGGATCCGCAAATCGAGATTGTCGTTGAAATGATTTCCGGGGCCGAGGCGGCGTGGAATTATTGCCGGCAGGCAATGGAAGCGGGCAAATCGGTCGTGACCTCCAACAAGGCAATGGTTTCGGCGCATTATGGGGAATTGCTGGAACTGGCAAAGAAGCAACAGGTCCAGTTCCGTTATGACGCCAGCGTCGCCGGGGGGATTCCCTGGCTGCGGACGATCAGTGCGTTAAAAGCTACCGATCCGATTCTGGCGGTCGAAGGGATCTTTAATGGAACGACGAATTACATCCTCGATCACATGGAGCGCGATGGGTTGTCGTTAAGCGAAGGCATCGTTCAAGCTCAGCGTTTAGGTTATGCGGAAGCGGATCCCAGTGCGGATTTGGAAGGGGAAGATCTGGCGCGCAAGCTGATGATCAGTGCCGGCTGTGCTTTCAGCGGGCGGCTTCTGCGCGATCAGTTTAAGGTACAGGGATTGCAGGGATTAACGAATCAGGATATTCAGGCGTTTGAAGCGAAAAAGAAACGCTGCCGGCTGTTGTCGGTCTTAAAGAAAACGGAAGCGGGAATTCAGGCCCGCGTCGAGCCAATATTGCTGCCCTTATCCGCACCGCTGGCGCAGATCCGCGATAATCTCAACGCCGGCGTGCTGCGCACAGCCAGTCTGGGCGAGCTGACCTTGATCGGTCAGGGGGCGGGCGGACCGCCGACGGCACACGCCGTGCTCACCGACATTCTGGAAATAGTAAAGGGGTGTCCGGTTGCGCCGCTGCGGCTGCGTGAAATGAAAATCAGCGAAGCCGCCGGGGATGCTCGCTATTATGTGGGAACCAACGACCAGACCGCCCCGCTTTTTAGCGGAGTAACCGCGGAAATCCGGCGCAGCGAAGGGCGTGTTCAGCTCTGGACGCAGATGGAGGACAGCCGGCAACTTCAAGCTTTAATCACTCACGCCCGGACACTTGATCCGCAGCTGTTTGCCGCGCGGATCCAGGAGGAAGAAGCATGATCGTCGCAAAATTCGGCGGCTCCTCGTTAGCCGACGCCAGTCAGTTTCAAAAAGTCAAAGCGATCGTGAAGTCCGATCCCGAGCGTCAGATCGTCGTCTGCAGTGCGGCGGGAAGACGCACAAAAACCGATAATAAAATCACGGATCTGCTTTATTTATGCCACGCGCATCTGCAATATTCCGTTTCCTGCGAGCCGCTGTTCGATTTGATCCGCCAGCGGTTCTGCGAAATCCGAGATGCGCTGGGGGTAAGTCTGGATCTGGAGGAACCCTTAGCCCAACTGAAAGAAAAAATGCGTCAGGGAATCAGCCAGGACGAGCTGGTGTCGCGGGGAGAATGGCTGACGTCGAAGCTGATGGCGGCGTATTTGGACTGGCCGTTTGTCGATGCGGCTGAGGTGATCCGGTTTGGCTATGACGGCAAGATCGATCACAACGTCACCCGCCAGCTGATCCGGGCGCAGGCTCAGCAGACGCCCCGATTTGTCATTCCCGGCTTCTACGGTGCGCTGCCCAACGGCCGGATTAAGGTCATGGCCCGCGGCGGTTCGGATATCACCGGCAGTTTAATGGCCTCGGCGCTGTCTGCCCGGCTGTATGAAAACTGGACTGACGTCAGCGGGATTCTGATGGCCGATCCGCGGATCATCGAACATCCCGTTCAGATCGAAAGGATTACCTACAGCGAGCTGCGCGAGCTTTCCTATATGGGCGCAAACGTCCTGCATGAGGACGCGATCTACCCGGTCAAGGACGCGAACATTCCAATCGTCATCCGCAACACAAACCAACCGGACAATCCCGGCACGCAGATTGTCGATCACGTCGATCCGGCACTGGAAGACCGGTCGCGGTTTGTCACCGGGATCGCCGGGAAGAAGGATTTCACGGTCATCACGATGTACCGTCACAACGCGTCCAACGAGGTCGGTCTGTTGAAGCGGGCGCTGGAGGTCCTGGAAAAATATAAGATCAGCGTCGAACATGTCCCATCGGGCATTGATAATTTCTCAATCGTCGTTTCCACGGCCGCGATAGCCGACAGTCTGTATGAAATCGCGGCGCAGTTAAAACAGGTGTGCGAATGCGACGATATCAAGGTTGTCAACAATCTCAGCCTGATCGCCGTCGTGGGCCGCAACATGGCGCTGCAGTGCGGCATCTCCGGCCAGCTGTTTCAGACGCTGGGCGCGCATCAGATCAACATCCGGATGATCGCCCAGGGCTCGGATGAAATCAACATCATCGTCGGGGTGGAGAATGAAGACTTCAGCCGGGCGATTCAGGTCTTATACGCGGCGTTTTCGCCGAAAGCAGGGAGGATGCAGGCATGAAAAGCTGTCGAATTGCCATTTTGGGCGCTACCGGTGCGGTGGGCCGCACGATGCTTCAGGTTCTGGAAGAACAAACCGACTGGCCGATCGGACCGGTAAAGCTGCTGGCCAGTCCGCGCAGCGCCGGCCAGACCTTGACGTTTAAAGGTCAGCCGCTGATCATCGAAGCGGTCAATGAGTACAGCTTCGCGGACGTCGACGTTGTTCTGGGAGCCGTAGAAAACGAGCTGGCCAAGCGCTGGGCGCCGGTGATCGTCAAAGCGGGCGCGGTGTTTGTTGACAACAGCAGCGCGTTCCGGCTGGATCCGGATGTGCCGTTAGTCATCCCGCAGATCAATCCGCAGGATATCCGCACCCATCAGGGGATCATCGCCAATCCCAACTGTGCGACGATCATCGCGCTGATGGCGGTCGCGCCGATTTACCGGCTTTCGCGGATTACGCGGATGATCGTGTCGACCTATCAGGCAGTCTCCGGCGCCGGGGCTGCAGGTTTAGCGGAATTAAAACGCCAGATCACCCAGCTGGAAGCGGGACAGGCCGCGTCCGCGGAAACCTTCCCGGTTCAGATCGCGTACAATCTGATCCCCCAGATCGGCAGCTTTGATGAACAGGGCTACAGCTCGGAGGAAATGAAGCTGCAGAACGAAGGCCGCAAAATCCTTCACGATCCGGCGCTGCGGGTCAGCTGCACGTGCGTCCGCGTGCCGGTGCTGCGCTGCCATTCCGAGTCGATCACGCTGGAAACCGAGCGGGAAGTCAGTCTGGATGAAGTCCGTCAGGCGATCGCGGAAGCGGAGGGCGTCGTCCTCAATGAACAGCCGTACCCGACGCCGCTGTCCTGTACGGATCAGGACATGGTTGAGGTCGGCCGGCTGCGGCGGGATCTTGCCAGTGAACAGGGCATCGCGCTGTGGTGCTGCGGTGATCAGCTGCGCAAGGGCGCGGCGACCAACGCCATTGAAATAGTCCGCGTCTGGTGGCGGGATCAGGCAGCCTGACCATCAAGGAGAACCCATCAAAACCGGATCAAGGCCAAAGCCTGAGATTTCATATTCAAGAAAGCCGGAGAAACCCGATGCCGCTTGTGCCTTCAGTGCAGCAGCGATTTGCGGGAATCTGGTTTTTTTATCGGCGCGGATGGAAAGCAAAGCAATGTTTAAATTGATGAAAATTATTTTATGATTGCTGCAGAAAATAAAACAAAGTTAAAATGATAATGATTATCGCTATTGTAAAACGAACGGGTTTGTGGTTTAATAAAGCCAAGGAGGGATGAACATGCCAAACTTTGCGAATCCATTTCAAGGAAATGTCAACCGAAAGATGACCAACGCCGAACTGATGCAGGCGATCCGCCTCGACATCGCGGGCGAGTTGGAAGCAATTTATCTGTACGAATCCCATATTTTAGCGACGGACGATCCTGCCGCAAAAAAGGTGCTGGAGGATATCCGCGATGAGGAAAAGGCGCACATGGGTGAACTGATCACCCTGATGCGTTATCTGGATCCATCAGAAACCGATCATTTCTTAGCCGGTGAATCCGAGGTCAGGGAAATGCTGGAGGATCTGGGAATTGTCAAAAACACTGAGGTGAAGACCGGAATGACGGTCGGATCGCTCAAGGAGTAGGAAGGAGAATTGATGATGGATGTGTTAGGCAGAGAATCCGCGCCGATCAATGCGGCGTTGTGGAAGCAGATTGATGAAACCGTAATTGAAACTGCCCGGAAGTTGTTGATTGGCCGCCGGTTCTTATCGCTGGCCGGTCCGCTGGGGGCTGGTGCGCAGAGCGTGATCGTTGACAGCGCCGCGATGGAGGAAGAACTGGAAGCGGGCATCGGCCAGATCCGCGGCCGCCGTTTTCAGCCGTTAATTCAGTTGTTTGAGGATTTTACTTTATTGTGGCGTGATTTGGAAAGCGTGGAAAGCGGGATGCCGCTGGATCGTTCACGGATTCTGGATGCGGCGCGCAGACTGGCCCGGCGGGAAGACGAGCTGATTTTCTTCGGGAATCCGGCGGCGGAAGTAACCGGACTGGTCAACACCGAAGGAACTGTGCATCTGCCTCATGGCGACTGGAGCCAGAGTGAGAATGCGTTTGCGGATATTGCCAAAGGCTTGAACGAGCTGGAAAGCCGCGGTTATGTCAGCGGTATTACGCTGTTGCTGAGTCCGGATCGAATGTTGGATTTACAGCGGATCCAGCCGGGTACCGGCATGCTGGAAGTCGACCGGATCGCACGGCTGATCGGCGGACCCGTCCTCAAATCACCGGTATTGAAACAGAATCATGCGCTGCTGATTGCGGCGGAGCCGGAGAATGTCGATCTGGCGTTGGGTCTGGATCTGAGCACGGGTTATCTGGAAACGAAGGATTTCAATCATGCCTTCCGGATTCTGGAAACACTGGCGCTGCGGATTAAACGGCCGGAAGCAATCGTTGTGTTTGACTGATCGGTCTTTGAAAGGGATCGGGCAAGCGATCGCGCTTCAGTGGATCCTGTTTTAGAAATCATAAGAAAAAAGCCCTGGGGTAAGCACCCGGGGCTTTTTGTCAAACAGACAGACGAACCGGGAGGACTGCTTATGGATTCAGTCAGATCCGCCTTCTGTTTCGGAATAAGTAGATTTAGTGAGAGGAAGATGCATTCAGACCTGCCAGTTTCAGCACATCGCTGACTTGCGGCAGAAACCAGGTCGGGGTTGTGGCCGGCCGGTCGTTCCGCCCCCATCCAGCCAGCGCACAATCGCATCCGGCGCGCAGCGCACATTGCAGATCGTAGTCGGCATCGCCGATATAAATCGTGGTTTCGGCTTTTGCGCCGCTGCGTTTCAAATAATTCAGCATCGGCTCGGGGTCCGGCTTATGTCCAACGGTGTCGTCGGCCGTGACGATGAGTTCGAAATATTGATCTAAGCCCAGGGCGCTGAAATCCTGCGCCAGTTCGATTTGTGTCTTGGAAGTGACGACGCCCAGAGCTATGCCATGATCGCGCAAGGTCCCAAGCAGCTCGATAATTCCGTCGAAGATCGTAACCTCCTGGAGAAATTCTGTATATTTTGCGTCCCATTCCCGCAGCACCTGTTCCGGATGATCCAACTGAAACCGTCTCAGTGCGTCTTTTCCGGGAATGCCCAGGGCAAACCGCAGATCCTCGGTTCTCAGCGCGATTCCTTGACGGCCCAGCGCCCATTGCAGGGAGTGCAGCACCGCCTGCTCGGTATTCAGCAGCGTCCCGTCGATATCGAAGACCAGATGCGTATAAGTTTTCATGCGCAAACCTCCGGCTGATTCATTAACTGCATTGCCCGGCGGCTCAGCCCGATTTCATAATCGGCACGGAAATCATCCGACAAAAGCAATACCGGCGGCTGAACTGGGGCAAAGCAGGCGTTGAGCTGGGTTTGAATTTCATCGAAGTGATCGACGAAGAACGGATGGGTATACAGCTGGATGAAATCCGGATCAGTGATGATGGCGTAGGTCAGGATACAGCGCAGAATGGATTCCGGCAACGTATCCGGCCATTGGTTCGCATTCAGTCCGGCTTCACGGACCCAGGGCAGCAGTTCGATTTCTCCGGCAACCTGATGAGCGCCCTTGACCGTTTTGCCGCCGACGACAAAGCTGGAGCCAAACCCGCAGCTGCCCAGATAGAAGCTGATCAGGGTCGTATGATCGTTCATCCGGCAGCGCTGCCAGCAGCCTTCCGAGGAAATCCACATGTCGTTGCCCAATGTGCCGTTCAGACCGCTGGCGCATTCCAGCTCTTTTAACAGATTCATTCCTTTGAGCTGGGGATATTCAAAACTTTGCTGGACAGTTTCACCGTTGGTATTGGCGGCGATGCCCAGACAGAAGCAGCACAGCGAAGGTTCCTGACGGCGGGCCTGCAGAAGCAGACCTACGAGGGTATCAAACAGATCGGAGTCAATTTCGATCCGGCCCTGGCTTTTCGTCATACCCAGGCTGTCGAGGATAAACCAGTCGAGATTCTGACCTTCCAGAATCATCGCGATCGCGTTGCGGTAATCCGCATTGTATTGATAGATCCGGCTGCAGCGGCCGCCTGAGGAACTTCCGGTGCCGGCGATCTGCAGCTGCCGGGCGGCGACCATTTCATCGACGATCTTGCCGACCGTCGGAAAGCTCAGTCCGGTTTTTTCCGCCAGCTCGGTCTTGCTGAAAGGTCCGCCCATTAAAAATGCATCCCGGATTTTTTGAAGATTAATCTGTTTAAGCATTCCGGCATCGGCCATGGCAAAAGCCTCCTTTATCCTTTAAGGGTGAACAACATTTAAATACTTTTTAAAACTAATTTAATATTAAGCCGAAGATTTCTTTTTGTCAAGCTGACGTTCACTGTTTTTTTGTTCCCCAATCCTCTTGATTTTTTGCAGAAGAGAACTGCGGTACAAAATCAGCGGTTTTCTTGGAAAATGAATTAATTTCATGATACTCTTAAAAAGAAGGGGTGATCGTATGCTGAACCAGCGGCAGAAAGCCATTTTAAAATATCTGGAAGAAGAAACATACACGACGGCTTCCTTTATCGCTCAACAGCTGGATCTGTCCGACCGGACGGTGCGCACCGAGCTGAAATTGCTGGCTGAAGAGCTGCCGGATTACGGGATGGCGCTTCTCAGCAAGCCGAAGTTCGGATATCGCGTTGAAATTTTGGATCCGGTGCTGGCGGGGAAAACCCGGACGCCGCAGTCGGAAATACCTGCGACGCCGCAGCAGCGCGTCCGCTTTATTCTGGAATATCTGCTCGCACATGAGGATTATGTCAAAACCGAGGAGCTGTGCGATCTCTTGTTTTTAAGCCAGAGCTCGATTTCTCAGGATCTGAAAACGGTGCGTGAAATCCTGGAAAGCTATAATCTGAAGCTGACGGTTCGACCGCATTACGGATTAAAGATTGAAGGCAGCGAATTTGATTACCGCCAGTGTCTGTCGACGTGTCTGACCTCGATTCTGGAAGATCAGCCGGAAGCGGATCAGCGTCAGGGTCAGCTGCAGCGAATTTCTGAGATTTTGGAAAATGTTTTTGAAGAAGCGCAGTTTTTCATGAGCGATTTTGCGTTTAACAATTTGGCGATGCATCTGCTGATCGCCTTGCAGCGGATCGCCAGCGGCAATCATGTACCGATGACCCCGCAGAAACTGGATGAATTGAAAGCGAAGCCGTTATATCCGCTGGCGCAGCGGATTGTCAGTCAGATTGAACAGGCGTTTTCCGTCGATATTCCGCAGAGTGAATGTGGTTATATCGTGATCCATTTGCTTGGCAAGCAAATGATCAAGTCGCCGCAGCAGGAGAACTGCATCATCAGCGAAACAATGTATGAAACAGTCGACGAGATGCTGCGGGTCGTCGATGACGAGATGAATCTGGATTTAAGCAGCGATCTGAACCTGCGGTTAGTGCTGGCGCTGCATCTGGTGCCGCTGGAAAACCGTCTGCAGTATGATCTGAATATGCGCAATCCGCTGTTAAAGGAAATTAAAAATCATTACATGCTGGCGTTTATGATTGCGACGACGGCCTGCGGGGTGCTGAAGGAGCGCTATCAGAAAGAAATCAGTGAAGATGAAATCGGCTACATCGCCTTGCACATCAATCTGGCGCTGGAACGTAAACGCGAAACGATCCGCCGCAAAAATATCGTGATCGTCTGCAGTACCGGGAGGGGAACAGCGGAGCTGTTGGAGTATCAGTGCCGCGATAAGTTCGGCAAGTATATCAATCAGCTGATGACCTGCGATGTTCTGACGCTGGACCGGATTGATTTGTCCGATGTCGATCTGGTCATCAGTACGGTTGAAATTCCGATCAAGCTGCCGGTGCCGATTCTGCGTGTGCAGTATTTTATGGAATCGCGGGACGAATCGAAGATCAAGCGCGTGCTGGCGCAGTCCGGAACCAGCTCCATCGAACACTTTTTTGATCCGAATCTGTTTCTGGTCAATGTGCCGGCGAAAAACAAAACCGAGGTTATCGACTACATGTCGGCGCGGATCCGTAATTTCTACAAAGTTCCGCGTAATTTCAAGGAGTTGATTTTGCTGCGGGAAAAGAAGGCCGTGACGGAATTCGGCAATCTGATCGCGATCCCCCATCCCTATCGTGTCTGCACGGATGAAACCTTCGTCTGCGTCGCCCTGCTGAAGCGCCCGATCCTGTGGGATAAAAAGAAAGTCCAGCTGGTTTTCCTGCTTTCCATTGAAAAAGGGAAAAAACGCGACCTGCAGAAATTCTACACGTTAACAAGTAAGTTCTTAACGTCGAAGGATTACGTGCGGCTGCTGCTGCATGAAAAACGCTATGGCACGCTGATGCGGATTTTTCAGACGATTGAGGAAGATCTGAACAACTGACCGCAGCCCGACAGCGCATTGTATCCGCCCCAATCTGCCGTTTCGCCTTGTTAAAATCAGTCTTCAATGACAGACGCTCGATTCCGTGAGGGGAACCGGGCGTTTTTTTGCGTTTTCAATCTTTTTCCGGATTGAAAACCATTTCCGGATTCCGTTTTGATTTCCGGATTCAAAGCGGAAAAAGGATCTATGGAATGGAAAATGATTTCCCTGTATGATGAAACCAGATCAAATGAGGCTGCAGCCATTTGAGATCACAGCCAGGGAGGAATCGTATGGAAATGTATGAAACAGCATTTGGGTTGATCCTGAACGCAGGCAATTCAAAATCAAAATCCATGATGGCCATTGAAGAGGCCCGGGATTACAACTTCGCGGAAGCCGAAGCCCTGATCAAGGAAGCCAGAGAGGATCTCCGCCTGGCGCACCAGACGCAGACCGAGCTGATTCAGGGGGAGGCCCGCGGCGAAAAACAGGAAGTGTCGCTGATGATGGTACACGCCCAGGATCACCTGACGACCGCCATGATGATGGCCGATCAGGCGGAAGAATTCCTGAACATCTATCGTCTGTTATCAAGTTTATTAAAAAAGGAGGATTCAGAATGAGAATCATGTTAGCCTGCTGCGCGGGCATGTCCACCAGCTTAGTCGTTTCCAAAATGCAGGAAGCGGCCAGGGAACAAGGCAAGGATTATAAAATCTGGGCGGTCGAACAGGGCCAGATCCAGGAAGAATTAGGCAATTTCGACGTCCTGCTGTTAGGACCGCAGGTCCGGCACATCCTGCGCAAGGTCACCAAGATCGTCGGTGATCAGGCGCCGATCGCCGTTATCGATCCGGTTGCTTACGGAACGTGCAACGGCGCAAAGGTTTTGGAACAAGCCGAAAATCTGGCTAAGAAGTAAGAGGGGAAGAAGATGGCTTTTTCAGAAAAGTTTGAAGACGCGCTGCTGCTGGTCGCCGAAAAGGTTGACGGCAACCAGTATCTCACCGCGATTAAAAATGCGTTTACCGCGTACATGCCGTTCATCATCGTCGGCTCGTTTGCCACGTTGTTCAACACGCTGATCTGTTCCACCAGCATCGGTCTGGCCGCCTTGATTCCGGCCGCCGCCTCCTTAAAACCAGCCTTCACCGCGATCAACTTCGCAACGATGTCGTTCATGACGATTCCGATCGTATTCTTAATCGCCATGAATCTGGCGAAAAATGACAATCTGCCGCCGCAATTAGCGGGAGTGGCTGCCGCCTGCGCTTACATTACCGTCATTCCGCAGACCGTTACCGTTCTGGTCGACGGCGTGGCCAACAGCGCCGCGGGTCTGGCTTCGACGACCTTGGGCGCGCAGGGATTGTTCATCGGCATGATCGTCGCGGTCATCGCGGAGAAAATCTTTGCCCGGCTGATGAAATTTGAAGCGATCAAGATCAAGATGCCGCCGTCAGTACCGGCTGCGATCTCTCAGTCGTTCAACACCCTGATTCCGATTCTGATCACATTGACGATCACAGCCGTCGGCGGCATTCTGTTCTATCTGGCAACCGGCAGTTATCTCAATGAATGGGTGTACTCGGTCATCCAGTCGCCGCTGGAGATCATCTTCCAGTCGCCGGTCGGCATCATCGGCATTGTCATTATTTCGCAGATCTTCTGGTTCTTAGGCATCCACGGCGGTCTGATCATTTCGCCGATCCGCAATCCGTTAATGAGTGCGGCCATCGCGGCCAACACCGCCGCAGTAGCAGCGGGCTCCGTCGCCAACCAGCCGGTCACAATGGGTTTCTGGACCTTCTTCATCGTCGCTGGCGGTGCGGGAATGATCTTATCTTTAATCATCGCGATCTTCCTGTTTTCCAAGCGTGAAGATCACCGCATGATCGCCAAGCTGGGTGCGATTCCGGCACTGTGCGGTATTTCCGAACCAGTTGTCTTCGGTCTGCCGTTAGTGCTTAACCCGACGTTCGCAATTCCGTTTATCTTCAATTCAGGCATTGCCACGGCGATCGCGCTGTTTGCGACCAACATCGGCTTTATGCCATGCAACACGGTCGACGCACCGTTTGGTCTGCCGATCATGATCGGTGCGTTTATCGGCCATGGCTGGCAGGGCGTCGTCGTGCAGCTGATCATCATCGCGGTAACGACGTTAGTCTGGATTCCGTTTGTTCTGATGTCAAACAAGCAGGCGCAGAAGGAAGCCGGCAACTAAGATTCAGGATTTTACTTCCGGGAAGCAGAAGGATAACGAACTGCTTCCCGGATTTCTAAATAAAAAAGGAGGATACAATGGGAAAGTTTCCAGCAGGATTTTTATGGGGCGGCGCTACCGCTGCCAATCAATGCGAAGGTGCGTGGAACGTTGATGGGAAGGGAGTTTCGGTCGCCGATGTCGCCCGGTTTAAGCCGGAAGTCGACAAAAAAGACTATGTTGCCCAATGGCATACGTCGCCTGCCGATATTGAAGCGGCGCTGAAGACGGAAGACGAAGTTTATTATCCGAAGCGTCACGGCATTGATTTCTACCATCATTATAAAGAAGACATCGCGCTGTTTCAGGAAATGGGCTTTAAGACCTTCCGTATGTCGATTGCCTGGACGCGGATTTTCCCGAACGGAATCGAGGAACAGCCGAACGAAAAAGGGCTGCAGTTCTACGAAGATGTGTTTAAGGAATTGCGCAAAGCCCATATCGAACCGCTAGTCACGCTGTCGCATTACGAAATGCCGCTGTATTTCGTGACCCATGGCGAGGGCTGGGCGTCGCGTGAGGTCGTCGATCATTTTGTCCGCTATGCCGAGGTTTGCTTCAACCGGTATAAGGATCTGGTGAAATACTGGCTGACGTTTAACGAAATTGATTCGGTGTTCCGGCATCCGTTTACGACCGTCGGGATCGTCGAGGAGAACTATCCGTCCAAACTGAAGGCCGAGGAAGCCATTTACAAGGCGCTGCATCATCAGCTGGTCGCTTCCGCGCTGGCGACGAAGCTTGCCCGTCGAATCAACCCGCAGTTTCAGATCGGCTGCATGGTGACCAAAACGATGACCTATCCGGAAACCTGCAATCCCAAGGATATTTATCTGGCGCAGAAGGATAACCGGATGAATTCCCTGTATACTGACGTGCAGGTGCGCGGCGAATATCCGCGCTGGATTAAAAAGGAATGGGCGGACAAGGGTTTTACGATCCCAATGGCGGCCGGGGATGAAGAAATTCTCAAGCTGCATACCGTCGATTTCATCTCTTTCTCCTATTATATGAGTATGGTTCAGTCCGTCCATGCCGATCAGCGTGAAAAGGTTGGCGGCAATCTGGCGACCGGTGTTAAGAATCCCTACCTGCCGACGTCCGATTGGGGCTGGCAGATTGATCCGGAAGGATTGAAAATCTCACTGATCGATCTCTATGACCGCTATCAGAAACCGTTGTGGATCGTGGAAAACGGTCTGGGCTACAACGATCAGGTCAACCCGGACGGCACGATTGACGATGATTACCGGATCGAATATTTCCAGTCTCATTTTGAACAGATTGCCGAAGCGATCGCGGACGGCGTCGAGGTCATGGGCTACACCTCCTGGGCGTGCATTGACCTGGTCAGTGCCTCAACCAGTCAGATGTCCAAGCGGTATGGATTTATTTACGTCGATCTGGACGACTACAACCAGGGCAGCGGAGCACGCCGCAAAAAGAAATCGTTCGACTGGTACAAGCAGGTCATTGCGACCAATGGAGAGGATTTGAGTCATGAATAAAAATTTCCGCCATGATTTTCTTTGGGGCGGCGCGATCAGCGCCTGCCAGGCCGAAGGAGCGTATGACGCCGACGGCCGGACGCTGACGTTTCCGGATATCGTCAAGCGCATCGACCCGAATCAGCGTCAGAATTTCGGTCAGGCCTGGATCACCGACAAGGAAATTGCCGAAGGCAAGACTGGAGATTTGCTTGACTATCCCAAACGTTGGGGCATTGATTTCTATCACACCTATGTCGAGGATATCGCACTGATGGCGAAGATGGGATTTAAGGTATTCCGCTTCTCGATCGCGATTTCCCGCGTCTTCCCGCATGTCGGCGACCGTGAACCGAACGCGAAAGCGCTGGCTTATTACGACGGCGTGATCCGTGAATGCCGCAAATGGAACATGGAACCGCTCGTCACGATGTCGCATTTTGATCCGCCGATTGAGATCTGGGAGAACTATGGCGGCTATACCAACCGGGAAATCATCGACTATTACTACCGTTATTTTAAAACGCTGATCGACCGGTATCATCGCGACGTCAAATACTGGCTGCCGTTTAACGAGATCAACTGCGGTCTGTTAGCTCCGTTTAAGGGACTGGGGGTCTGCAACGGCGAGGGTGTTGAATTTGAGAACCGGCGCTGGCAGGCGATTCACAATCAGTTTGTCACGGCGGCTAAAATTGTTCAGTACGCCCATCAGCACTATCCGGATTTAAAAATGGGCTGCATGGTCGCTTATGTGACCTCCTATCCGTATTCCTGCGACCCACTGGATGTGATCGCCAATGAAGAATTTGACCGGATCACCAACCTGTTGTTTCTGGACGTGCAGGCGAAGGGCGAATATCCGTATTTCGCTAAAACCTATTTTGAACAGAACCAGATCCATCTTCAGATTGAGGATGGCGAACTGGAGCTTTTGAAGCAGGGGACAGCGGACTGGGTCGGCTATTCTTATTACCAGTCGATCGTCACGGCCGCGGCTACTGACAAGAAGGAACGCACCAGCGGCAACCTGACTTCGGGACTGAAAAATCCGCATTTGAAGGCCAACGAATGGGGCTGGCAGATCGATCCGGATGGTCTGCAGTATCTGACGAATAAAGTTTACGACCGGTATGGAAAACCGATCTTCATCCTCGAAAATGGAATCGGCAAGATTGAAACGCTGAACGCGGAAAACACCGTGCATGACGACTACCGGATCGATTATCTGAAACGGCATCTGAAAGCGCTGAAGGAAGCGGTGCAGGACGGCTGCGACGTCATCGGGTACACGTGGTGGGGACCGATCGACTTGATTTCCTCCGGCACCAGCGAGATGAGCAAGCGCTACGGATTCATCTATGTTGATCAGGATGAAAACGGCCAGGGCAGCAAGCGCCGCTATTGCAAGGACAGCTATGCCGCATATAAGCAGATCATCGAAACCAACGGTGAAGAATTGTAGCCGTCAGTGTTACCCAAGTCATAACGATCAGGACAGCGAGGCGTCGCTGTTCTTATTCATTCAAAGGGGAGGCAATTACAATGAGCCTGGTATTTGAACAGGTGACAGTGATGTTTCTGCAGCTATAATAAAAAGACAGTTTTTCGCCATGTCCAGGGCTAAATAAAAGGCGCCTATTCCAGCGACCTAATATTATTTATTATTTCCTATTTCAAAAAGGGTACTTATCATCTTCTTTTTTTTGTTTTTTCTGCCACGCCACTAACTCCACAAGTGCCTGTCTTATAGTTTCCGGAGCATCTTCCGGCAAAGAATCTTCTAAATATATTCCGGTATCTTCATCTCTTTTAACCTTATACTTCACAAGAGAATGATCAAGTTCAATCAGATGCTTCAGTTGTTCTTTTGAGGTTGTTCCTATTCTCATCATTCTAGCATCATCCTTTCAACAATTCATCAAATTCTTCTGTTAAAGCCGTTGTTTTATTAGTAGCAAAATATTCAGCAATTACTTCATTGATCTTATTTCCGCTAATAAATGTTTCTGCTGCATAACAACTAAGGTTTTCCATCAACCAAGATGGATTATAGTCTAGATGTACTTTGACTGCTTTAAAAAAAATAGAATTAAATTCTTGTTCAGCTTTATTATACTGCAAGTTGTGCAAAGACGCAAATTTTTCAATCAGATCGTAGTGCTGTTATTGATGTTCGCGGGTGCCGGAGCGTACCGCGTTCATCTCATCAGTGACGAGGGTTCGCGGCAGCTGACACAGCTGTTGTTGTATCTGTGCAATCCGGCGCTGATGATTTCGTCGCTGGCGCTGCCGTTTGACGTCCAGCTATTCAAGCAGGGCGCGCTGGCGGCCGGGGTCAGCGTGATCGTTGTCCTGGCGGCGTTAATCAGCGCACGGCTGATGTTTCCCGGCGGTCAGGGCGTCGAACAGTTCGGCGTCGCCTTCTGCAACGCCGGGTTCATCGGAATTCCGTTGGTGTCCCAGCTGTTAGGCGAGGGGTGTCTGTTTTATCTGACGATCTATTTAACGGTCATGCCGCTGTTTGTCTGGACGGTCGGATTGAAGCTGATCACCGGCGATGCCGCGGGAATCCGCTGGCGTAAAATTTTTGGCAATCCGGCGATGATCGCCTTTCTGATCGGGTTCGCTTTATTCCTGCTTCCGGTGCCGATTCCCGCAGCGCTGGGACAGACGCTGTCGTTTTTAAGCGCATGCAACACGCCGCTGGGGATGATCGTTCTGGGCGTCTTTCTGGCGCAGTGCCCGATCCGTGAGATCTTTGCGAACCGGAAAAGTTACGCGGTCAGCTTTGGACGGTTGATCGTGGCGCCGCTGGCATCGCTGGCCTTGCTGAGCCTGCTTCCGGCATCGCTGACCGAAATGAAGCTGACGATCTACATTGCAGGCTGTACGCCGGTCGGGGTGCTGCTGGCGATGCTTTCGCAGAAGGTGGGCAAGGATTACCGGTATGGAGCAACGTTGGTGTGTTTGTCGACGCTGCTGTCGCTGTTCAGCCTGCCGCCAATGATCGGCCTGGCGCTGCGGCTGTGGACTTGAGACACAGAAAAAATGAATTTTTGCCTGCACAACAAGATGAAATTCAGTACAATGAAGATAAAATCAAGGAAACTAAAGGAGGAATACCATGGGACAAGCATTTCCTGAAAACTTTTTATGGGGCGGCGCTGTCGCAGCCAATCAGATCGAAGGGGCGTATCTGGAGGACGGCAAGCAGCTAAATGTCACCGACGTGGTCGTTGGAATTCTGAACGAACCGGATTTAAAATGGAATCCAAAGCGGCAGAAATGGGAACCGGCGCTGAAAGCCGACAAGGTATATCTCAGTCATGAGGCGATCGATTTTTATCATCGCTTCAACGAGGATCTGGCCTTGATGGAAGGGATGGGCTTCCAGGCATTCCGCACGAGTATTTCCTGGGCGCGGATTTTTCCCAACGGCGACGAAATCGAGCCCAACGAAGCCGGTCTGCGGTATTATGACGAGCTGTTCGCGCAGATGCGCCGGCGCGGCATGGAGCCGGTGATCACGCTGAGTCATTATGAAATGCCGCTGCATCTGTTGACGGAATACGGAGGCTGGCTGAATCCGAAGATGATCGATTTCTGGATGAAGTATGTTGATGTCGTTTTCCGCCGTTATCACAACGTCGTGAACTACTGGATGACGTTTAACGAGGTGAACAACCTGTTCAGAATTCCGTTTGTGGCCGGCGGCGTACTGGACATTCACCCGGTGCATCCGGAACATGTCAATCAGGATCTGACCGAGCGGCAGCTCTATCAGGCAGCGCATCATCTGTTTGTCGCCAACGCGAAAACAGTACAGCTGGGTCATCAGATCGACCCACAGGCCCAGATCGGCTGTATGCTTTCGCTCTCCAGTCTGGCGACGTATCCTTATACCTGCGATCCGCAGGATATTCTGGGCGTGATGGAACATCAGCACAAACAGATGTTATTCCTGGATGTTATGGTGCGCGGGGAATATCCGGGTTATATCCAACGGAGCTGGCGTGAAAACGGATCGCGGCCGGACATGACCCAGGACGAGCTAAAGCTGATCCGCAGCTTTCCGGTCGACTACATCGCTTTCAGCTATTACCGCAGCACGGTTTATCATGCCGGAGCGAAAATCCGGACGGATACCGGCGGTTTGGCAGGACTGGACAATCCCTATCTTAAACAGACTTCCCCGGCGCCCTGGCGCTGGCCGGTCGATCCGCAGGGGCTGCGCTATGTCTGCAACTTTTTGACCGATCATTATCACAAGCCGCTGTTTATCGTGGAGAACGGGATCGGTTTGGACGAACAGCCGAATGAAACCGGAGCGATTCACGATGATTTCCGCGTCGAATATATCCGCGAGCATTTGATCCAGCTGCGCGAAGCGATCGCGGACGGCTGCGATGTGATGGGGTATCTGTATTGGGGACCGATTGATATCGTGTCGGCGGGCACCGGCGAGATGCGCAAGCGCTATGGATTTGTGCATGTCGACCGGCAGAACGACGGCAGCGGGACGCTGAAACGGACGCGCAAGGACAGCTATGAATGGTTCCGCAAGGTCATCGCGACGCACGGCGAAGATCTGAGCGATAATTAAACGAACGCTTACGAAGCGGGACGATCTGAATTCTTTCAGGTTGTCCTTTTCTTTTAGTCTTACTCTGGTACAATAAATTCAAGAGGTGAGGCCGTCATGCTGGAAGCTTATGAACTGTATCTGCGTCAGGTCCGCATCAACGAAGGCGACGCCGGACGTTCTGCGGGATATCCGTTTGCGATCCCGCTGTTTCAACATTTTCAGCCGCTGACGTTTCATAAACCGCTGACGTTTATCACCGGGGATAATGGCACCGGAAAATCGACGCTGATCGAAGCGATCGCCGTTGGGATGGGCTTTAATCCGGAAGGGGGAACACGCAACTTTCAGTTTGCGACCCGGGAAACCCATTCGTCCCTGTATCAGGCGCTGACGCTGGTTAAAGGCGTGCGCCGCTGCCGCGACGGCTTCTTTTTCCGGGCTGAAAGCTTTTATAACGTTGCTTCGGAAATTGAAAATATCGCGGCCGAGGACAGCCGCATGTTAACGGGCTACGGCGGGGTGTCGCTGCACAAGATGTCGCATGGGGAGAGCTATCTGACACTGCTGCGCAGCCGGCTTTCCGGACATGGCTTTTATCTGTTTGACGAACCGGAATCCGCGCTGTCGCCGACCGGGCAGTTTGCGATGCTGGCGATCATGAACGATCTGGTCCAGGAGGATTCCCAGCTTGTGATCGCGACTCATTCGCCGATCCTGCTCGCCTGTCCGCAGGCGGAAATTCTGGAAATCCAGGACGACGTGTTGGTGCCGGTGAGCTATGACGAGTCGCAGACGGTTAACCTGTACCGCCGCTTCCTGAATAATCCGCAGATGATCCGTCAGATTCTCGATTAGTTTGCATCAGAAAAACATAAAAAAACGGACGGAAGTCCGTGAAGGAATAAAACTGGATCAGAGCCGGGCTTCATCCGGACGATCCGGCGCGGGGACGCGGGTCTGAAAATAGTGGATCAGCGTTTTTTCATCTTCGGTGAGCGTGTGGTTTTTTAACCAGGAAACACCGTAGCTCCAGGTATGATCGTCAAACGGTACGCTGGTGAACACTTCGGAGGCTGGCAGCCGGGTTTCATGCTCGACGGTCAGCGCAATGCCATGGTTATCGCAGACAAACTGCCGCAGAAGTTCCATTTCCGAAGTCGTCAGCACAACGTTGGGGCGAAACCCCAGCTTGCGGCAGCCGTGGATCACAAAGGCATACGACTTGAATTCTTTGCCAACCATCATAATCCGCTGGCCGCGCAGGTCGTCAAACGTGATCTGCGCTTTTTTTGACAGCGGATTCTGCCGATTAATCCAGAAATGGAAAGGTTCGCTGAACAACGGCTGAGTATGAAAACGGGTCTGGTCAAACGGCGCGACTGTGATGGCCAGATCCAGCTGCTTGTCGAGTAATTTCTGTTCGCAGCGCAAGTCCGGCAAATCCTCATGCTGAATTTCAATCCGCGGATATTGCTGGCGGAATTCAACAAGCGTGTTGATGCCCAGCGAGCCGATTGTGCCATAGGAGAAGCCGATCCGCAGACGGCTGGACTTCGGCCTTGCCAGATCCTCGATTTTTTCCAGCGTATCGTTATAATCTTCCAACGTCCTGACGGCAAATTCGTAGTAACACTCACCCTGCGGCGTCAACAGCCGTCCCTCGTCGGTTTTGACAAACAACGGCGCGTTCAGTTCCTGTTCCAGCTGCCGGATCGCTTTGTGCAGCCCCTGCGGCGAGATGTAAGCGGCTTTGGCGGCCTTGGCGAAAGAAGCTTGCTGGCATACTTCGACGAAATAACTTAAAGTCCGAAAATCCATGACAAAATCCCCCGATTTTTTTAGTTTCTTTCCTCTTTGATGTTGTGATCATTATAACATATATTGTGAAAACATAAACACACTGGAAACTTTTGGTTGCGAAAAGATCAAATAACAGATGATTGGCGAATTCCCAAAGTCTTGTGATAATGGAATCACAAGAGGAGGAAACAAGAAATGAATCAAAACCACAAGATAACCAGCGGCATCTCGCGCCGGGATTTCCTGAAAGGTGCGGCAGCCGGTGCTGTCGGGCTGGCGGCGGCCGGGCTTTTAACGGGGTGTGAAAGCCAGGAAACGCCGACGTCAACGCCATGTCCTGAACCGACGGCCGCTTCCGGTCAGTTCGCCTGGGAAACGGCGCCGGAGCCGATTCCAGAGGATCAGATCAAGGAAACAGTCGAGAGTGATATCGTTGTTGTGGGCGGCGGCTTCAGCGGTCTGTGCTGCGCCCTGTCCGGCCGGGAAGCGGGGGCGGAGGTTGTCCTGATCGAACGGATGCGTCAGGTCATCGGCCGCGGCGGATCGATTTTCGCCATCAACTCCAAGCTGACTAAGGAAAAGGGCTATGAATTGAGCGAGGAAGAAATCAGTAAGATTTATAAACGGATGATGGGCTATCATTCCTATCGTATCGACGGCAGCAAGTGGATGCTTCACGCCCAGCGCAGCGGCGAAGCGATGGACTGGCTGATCGATCACATGACGACGGCCAGCCAGGTCGGCGGCAATGATCTGACGCCGGTTATGGAACATTGGTATTCGGATCCGGAAGACGTCAACGGCGAATTCCCGGGCACGCATGAATTCTTAGGCGGCCCGAATGGCAAAGGCCCGGACGATAATCCGCAGCAGGACGTCTGCGACAACATGGCGGCATACTGCGCGAAGGCCGGCGTCGATATGCGCTATGAAAACGCCGCAAAGCAGCTGGTGAAGGATGGTGACCGCGTGATCGGGGTGATCTGTACCAACGCCAATAACGAATATGTGAAATACATTGCCCGCAAAGGCGTCGTCATGGCGACCGGCGATTTCGGCGCGGACGAGGAAATGCTGCAGAAGTACATTCCATGGGCGCTGCAGGCGGGCCGCGGGGGAATCTGGGAAGGTTCCGGCCACAAGATGAGCTATTGGGCCGGGGCGGCGTTGGATAAGAGCGAAACGCCGGCACCGATGATTTTCTGCTTCCAATGGCGCAGCATCACCCGTCAGGTCCGGGCGTTCCAGGGATTGATGGTCAACAGCGACGGCGTGCGTTACACCAACGAAGACAATGTTATTTCTCACGGCGGTCTGTCGCTGATGCATGAAAAAGGACATCACGCCTATGCGATCTGGGATACCGCTTACGCGTCCGAACCGCAGTGGCAGAATCACCGCTATGTCGACGGACCGAAGGTATTTGAGAACGAACAGGAGGTCATTCAATATTGGGATGAGATCGTTGCCAGCTCCGGCACCATTGAAATGAACGGCTCCGGTTCGATCGACGTCAAGATGGTCAAAGCTGACACGATCGAGGAGCTGGTTGAAAAGCTGGGACTGCCGAAGGAAACGGCGATCGCGACGATCGAGCGCTATAACGGTTTCTGTGAAAAGGGAGTGGACGAAGACTTCTACAAGCGCAAGGAACTTCTGCTTCCGATCAAGACCGGCCCGTTCTATGGGATTAAGTGTACGCCGTGGTTCCTGTCTACCGTCGGCGGCATCCGCTGCAATAACAAGATGCAGGTGCTCAACGAAAACAATGAAACGATCGAAGGGCTGTACTGCGTCGGTTCGATGGTCGGCGATATGTACTGCAACTGCTATTCGACCCACTTCCCGGGACATAATTTAGGTTCCACCTGCCTGACGTTCGGCTATCTGACTGGAAAATATCTGGCCGAGGAAGCTTAATTTCAAGGAAGTCGGCTCACGGAATTTGCCATGACTGAATTCTGATCCGGTTGAGTATCTGATCCGGATGAGGAAATAAAAGAAAAGATTCGTCTGTTTTTGCGGCGTTGTTTCAGCGCCGCTTTTCCTTTGTTTAAAATTTCCAGCATTGATCGCTTGACTTTGTCCTTAGGACAAGGTGTATCCTGAAGCCAGACACAGGAAAAAAGGAGGAAAAGCCATGCTGACGATCGGCGAATTTTCCAGAATCTGCCGGGTTTCGACGAAAACACTGCGCTATTACGAAGCGATCGGTCTGCTTCAGCCCCGGCTAGTCAATCCTGCGACGGGGTATCGTTTCTATACCGCAGATCAGCTTGGGCCAATGCGGCTGATCAACCGGCTCAAAGCCTACAACTTTACGCTGGATGAAATCAAGCTGCTCGTCGTCACGTTCAATGGCGAGCGAAGCAGTCTGAACGCGGCGCTGCAGGAAAAAAGGCAGGAGCTTCTGCGTCAGAAAACGCTGTTGAATCAACGGCTGCGGCAGCTGGACGCGGATATCGAAAATCTCAGGCAAGGTTGTACTCTGTTCAACTCCGGGGATGAGATCGCGGTGGAACTGACGGAAATGCCGGCGATGACGCTGCTTTCGCTGCGCTTCAAAGTACGGGAAGGTGATTTCCCGCAAGCCTATCAACAAAGCTTCCACATCTTGCTGGATAAACTTCGCAAACAACGGCTGACGATGAACGGATTGCCGATGACCTTATTTCATGACGATGAATTCAGCGAGGAAGGGCTGGACACGGAATTTGCGATTCCTGTCCGGGAAACCACGGAGGAAACCCGGCTTTTCCAGCCAGGCCTCTGTTTGAAAACTGTGGTCAGCGGTCCGGACGCGGATTTTCCTGCCGTCTACGCCCGCCAGATTCAATGGGCCGAGGCGGAAGGATATTACAATGCGGATGCGTTGTTTGAGGTCTATCGTTCTGATCCCCGGGACGATCCGCAGGCGTTTTGCGCCGAAGTCTATTATCCGGTTAGAAAATAAACAAGGAAAAGAGGAAGAAAATGGATCCGCAAAAACTGTCCGCTCTTAACGAAATCATCAAAACAGATTATCCCAATCTCGCCGGACTGGTCGTCTGCCATAACGGCCGGCGCGAACTGGAGGCGTATTACAATGGCTTTACCGCTGAACATCAATTTCACATCTTCTCCGTGACCAAAAGCATCGTTTCCCTGTTGATCGGAATCGCTCTGGAACGCGGGGAAATTGCCGGAGTGGATCAGAAAATTCTCGATTTCTTTCCCGAATTTCCGGTTCGCAAAGGGCATGAGCTGCTGCGTCAGGTCACGCTGAAGCACTGTCTGACGATGACGGTTCCATACCGCTTTCGCTTTAATCCCTATACGAAATATTTTACGAGCAGCGACTGGGTCAGCTTCGCGTTAAACCAGATCG
The DNA here is from genome assembly GCF_015552275.1 of Holdemania sp. 1001302B_160321_E10. Lineage (NCBI taxonomy): Bacteria > Bacillati > Bacillota > Erysipelotrichia > Erysipelotrichales > Erysipelotrichaceae > Holdemania > Holdemania sp. 1001302B_160321_E10. The sequence continues at coordinate 53,057 of NZ_JADNEM010000009.1, forward strand.
GCGGGCGGGGACAGCTGGGTGAATTTCGCTATGCCCCGATCATCGGCCCGGATATTCTAAGTGGAATCCTCACGCGCGCAACTGGAAAAACGGTACTCGACTACGCCCGGGAACACTTGTTTGATCCGCTGGGCATTGCCATAGAGAAAAGTCTTTTCTTTGAAACGAAAGAAGAACAGATGGACTTTTACAAGGCGGCGACAAACAGCTGCTGGGTCTGCGGACCGAACAAGATCAACACTGCCGGATGGGGATTGACACTTTCGCCACTGGAAATGGCGGCGATCGGAGAGTGCTGCATCCATGGCGGGCGAGTGGATGGAAAACAGATCATCCCCCAAGCCTGGCTGAAGGAAAGCACCCGTACGCAAAGCTGCTGGGAAGAACGAAATTTGAATTACGGCTATCTGTGGTGGATCGTGGAGGAAGCGGAGCATTCGTTTGCGGCGCTGGGCGACGGCGGCAATGCGATCTACGTCAATCCGCAGAAAAAACTTGTCGTCGCAATCGCGTCAACGTTTGTACCGCGGGTCAAAGACCGGATCGACTTTATCCGCGGTCAGATTGAACCGTTATTCTGCGAATAATCCAAACGGATTGTTCTGATCACAGATCTCAGGCAGAGGCAAGATCGCTCAAATCCATCGGCGGAAAGGGTTGACGGAATGAGGTCAGAATGGTCTAATGAGAACGAGGTGATCGCAGATGAATCCGATTGAAGCTCAGATTGAAGAACTGAAAAACAAAGATCAGAAGACCGCGTATCAGGCGTTGAAGCACCTGTTGGCGATCAGTGAGACCCGCGCGGAGGTTTCATACTATTTTGACAGGTTCGTGGCGCTGCTTCAGGATCCTCAGTCTTATGTCCGCACCCGCGGCCTGCTTTTGATCGGGGCCAATGCCCGCTGGGTAGAGGAGAAGACCTGCGCTGCCGCACTGCCTTTCTGCCTGGCGTTGATTCAGGATCCCAAACCGATCACACGCCGTCAGTGCATTCAGGCTCTGCCTTCCCTGAGTGCCTCGCATCCCTCGCTCAAGCCTTCGATCCTCGCCGCTTTAACCAACGCGCAGATCCAGGATGTGCCGGAAACGATGCAGCGGTTGATCGCGAAGGATATTCAAAAGACGCTGCAGGCAATTCAAACCCAATCCGCAGAGGAAAACCGAAACGAATCTCTGTAACTGAGGCTCTTACTCGGTTTCGAGCAGACATAGAATGTCCATACAAAGAAGCTGGCAGGAGTAAGCGTTAAATGAAGCTTTATCCTGCGTGACTTTTTTCTTTGTCCAATTTCGGGTAAGAACCTAACCGGATGACCTGTCCGGTTTTTTTGCGGGAAAGCGGAGTTAAGTCAGCGCTTTCAGCGGACAGAAAAACATGGGAAATAAATCGGAGTTCCGGTCGAATTTCTGGATGAATTTCCGTTGGGAACACGGTATAATGAAAGCAGAGTAAAAAACCAGATCAATCCGGTTTTGATACCGTAAAAAAGCTGAGGGGAATACGACCCAGGAAGCAGAAAAGAAACGAGGAGGAATATCCATGCCTGAAGGGATTAAAGAGCTTGTCTATCCAATATTAAAAGAAGAACTGATTCCGGCGCTGGGCTGCACCGAGCCGATCGCGATCGCTTATGCCTGCGCGAAGGCCAAAGAAGTACTGGAGGCGTTCCCGGAGAAAATGACGGTGCGCTGTTCCGGCAACATTGTGAAGAACGTGAAAGGCGTCGTCGTGCCCAACACCGTGAATTTAAAAGGAATTAAGACCGCGGCGCTGATGGGCGTCGTCTGCGGCGACGCGTCAAAAGGCCTGCAGGTCATCGCCGGCAGCACGGCGCAGGACGTCGCGCGGGTCAAGGAGCTGTTAAAGAGTGATTTATGCAAGGTGGAGCTGATTGAAGGCGAGGAAAACCTGCAGATCTGGGCGGTTCTGGAACAGGCTGAAAATCAGGTTCAGCTGCAGATCAAGCGCGAGCACACCAACATTACGAAAATTATAAAGAACGGAGAAGTTCTGCTGGATAAGGATGATTGTTCCAGTCAGCCAGTCAGCGCGATTGATCGCAGCCGGCTGACCGTGGAATCAATCGTCGCTTATGTTGAAAATGAAAATCTCAGCGAAATCCGGCCGCTGCTTGAAAAGCAGGTGGAATGCAACATGGCGATCGCTGAGGAAGGCTTAAAGAATCCATTCGGTTCGCAGGTCGGCCGGATTATGATGAAAAACAATCCCAACGATTTGTTTACGAAGGTCATCGCGTACGCCGCCAGCGGTTCCGACGCGCGGATGAGCGGCTGCAACCTACCGGTCGTCGTCAATTCCGGCAGCGGCAATCAGGGCATGACCTGCTCGGTCCCGGTCGTCGTGTACGCCCGGGAAAAAGGCATCAGCGAGGAAAAAATGTTCCAGGCGCTGGCCTTAAGCAATCTGATCACCGTGCATTTAAAGACCGGGATCGGCCGGCTGTCGGCCTATTGCGGCGCCGTCAGCGCGGCGTGCGGCGCGTTCAGCGCGATCACCTGGCTGGCTGGGGGCAATCTGCGTCAGATTGAGATGACAATTACGAATTTAGCCGGGACAATTTCCGGCATGATCTGCGACGGGGCAAAGCCTTCCTGCGCCAGCAAGATCGCTTCCGCTTTAAGCTGCGGCGTGATCGCGCATCAGATGGCGCTCAACAACATCGCGTTTGAGGAAGATACCGGCATCATCAAGCATGACATCGAACAGACGATCGACGCCGTCGGCAAGCTGAGCCGGGATGGAATGCGGATCACCGATCAGGTCATTTTAAATATGATGATCAACGATTAGTGTTTGCCATTCAGCGCCCAGGGGTTGAATCATCGGACGTAATGGAGAAAACAAAGCCGGAACTTCCGGATGAAAAGAGAAAGCAGAACGATAAAGGAAAGATCAGCGAACCTGATGTTTCCTTTTTTTATGCGATAACCTTAATCCATTCTAATTAAAACGATTGATCGCGAAAAGTCATAGGCGTTTCTGTGCTTCTACAAGGTAAAGTTGTCTGAAAATCCGCCGGCAGGTGAAAAGCTTGAAATAGAAGAGGAGAAAGATCAGTTCACAATTTTTTCTTTTTTAAGGTAGGATCATCCAAGTATGGAATCCCGGGACCGCACGCCCTGTTTTTTAGGATGACCGCGCTCAAACAATAAAAAAGGCGATGGGCATTTTCATCGCCGTCCAAAGGGAAAAGAGTTTAATTATGTTTGCCGATCATCACGACGCAGCCGGCCAGAAAACAGATTCCCTTCGCCGCCAGCGCGCCCAGAGCAGCCCAGCTTTTCTCTTCCATCAACAGCACGCCCAGCACCACCAGCACGATTAACAGCACCAGCGCCTGCAGCAGCACCTTGCGCTTGGCTTTCTGAGCGAATAGAATTCCGCACACTGCGTACAGCAGCACGCCGCATAAAAGACAGCCAATTTGATAAATCGGCGTTCCCATCCAGTTAAAATAGTATAAAACGCTGAATAAGAACGAAACTAAGAGGGAACCGCCGAGAAAGACGGCGGCCAGTCTGAGATAGGGGTCAAGCAAGTGTTTCATGATGTCACCTCACTCCCATCTTACGCTGGAAATGCTGAATTATGTCAACAGGAGGAAGTCAAAGTGGAATATGTTGAACTCATTTCAAAATGTATTTTTTTCTATCTGATCATCATCATCTCGCTGCGGGTGATGGGCAAGCGCGAGGTCGGCGAACTGAGCGTGCTGGATATCGTCATTTATTTCGTCATGTCGGAGGTTTACGCCCTGTCCATATCCGAACCGGACCAGAGTATCTGGAAAGCGCTGATCGCAATCCTGACGCTGACGGTGCTGCAGATCCTCATCGCCTGGGCCTGCCTGAAAAAGAAGAAATGGCGCGATTTTTTTGAAGGTAAGCCGAGTTTGATCATCTATAACGGCATGATCGACCAGATGGAGATGAAGAAGCAGCGCTATACGATCGACGATTTAATGTATCAGCTGCGTGATAAGGATATTTCAACGCCGGAGGAGGTTCAGTTTGCGATTCTGGAAAACAGCGGCACGCTGACGGTGTTAAAAAAAGACGCCAGCAAGCTGAAGTGGAAAGACCCGCTGATCTCCGACGGCATCGTGCAGCGGCAGGTGCTTCAGGCCATCGGCAAGGACGAGGCATGGCTGCGCGAACAGCTGGAAACCGAAGGCATCTCGGATCCGGCGGATGTGTTCTTATGCCTGTGGCAGAAGAATGGCTTTTTCGTCCTGAAAAAGACAGCGCAGAACCCGACCGAGATGCAGCACGGTCGTCACCAGCATACCGCTGACTAACGCGATTCCGACCGCCTGCGTGCCGAAGGGAATCGTCAGAAAGCTGATGCAGGCTAAGCGCGTCAGACAGCCGCAGGTCGTGTCGATCATCGCCTTCTGACTCTGGCCGAGCGCGTGCAGCACGCTGCTTAAGCAAGGCTGGATCGAATACAGAATAAACGGCAGAGCCAGCGAGCGCAGCAAACCGACCATCTGCGTCTGGTGATAGAGCAGCTGGCAGATCGGCTCGGCAAAGCAGAACAACGTCAGTCCGCTGGCGCAGCCGATCCCCAGGCAGCACAAGCCGATCTGAAAGAATTGTTTGCGGGCATGGTCCATGCGGTGCCGGCTGGCCTGGTAGGTAAACGAGGGCAGCAGCCAGTTGCTTAGAGCGATCGTCGCAAAGCTGGGCAGCGTCAATAACGGCATGACGTAGCCGTTAAGCTGACCATAGGTTGTGATCAGCTGCTGCTGAAGCAGGACGCCCGCGAACAGCACGAGACACATCGGCTCCAGAAAGCTTGTCAGGGAACCGATTAAACGACTGCCGGTCATTGGCAGCGACAGGCTGAGCAATTCGTTGACGGTCTGCCAATGCAGGGAATCGGTTAAGGTGCTGACGTGATGCAGCACCCTTTTTTTACGTTTGAGCGCGATCAGCAGATGGACGATGCTGCCCATTTCTCCAACCGACATCGAAAACACCGCGATCGACGCCATTTTAACCGGATCGGTCGTCGGCGCCAGCGTGAAGCAGCCGATCAGAAAGAGAATCCGTGTGATTTCCTCGCTGATCTGACAGGCCGTGGGCGGGATAATTTCCTGCCGGCCCATGAAATACCCCTTCAATAGCCCCGAGACACTGACCAGCGGAATGATCGGTACGACCGCCCGCAGCACCGGAATCAGAACCTGCTGCTTCAAGACGACGGCTGCCAGCAACGGGATCACGAGGATGAAAAAGACCGTCAGAAGCAGGTTGTTGATCACCGAAAGCAGAACGGACGCTTTTAACACCGGCGTGTAGTCCTGACGCGAAGCGATGATCTTGCTGACGGCGCTGGGCAGCCCCATCTGGCCGAGCGTGATGAGGAACACCGTCGTCGGCATCGTCAGACTGTAATAATTCATCGCCTCGGCGCTGAGAACGCGCGCGCAGGCGATCCGAACAAAAAAGGAAAGGATTTTTGCGATCAATGAAAGGGTAAGGAGATGGACAGTTGATCGAATGATTTCTTTTTTCATTACTTTTTCCTCCACTTTTTATAAAGTATGATTTATAATAAATAAGTATGATTAAGAAAGGGGAGAGTTCAGATGGAATCCCTGGATCTGAAAAATAAGCAGATTCAGCTCACTCTGATGCTGAAGCTGCAGCAGCTGCAGCGTGAACAGCTTCCCGGCCTAAACTATAAAAATCTTGAGGATGTCATGCAGAAGCTGGTGTGGAAAAGGAATCAACCGAAGACTTTACACGAGGCTGTAAATGATATATTATCTTTATCGGCAGATCAGATTGTCCGCTTTTTGTCAAAGCAGGCGATCATTGAAGGGTATCATCAAGAATTATCAGAGTTTAGCGATTTAATAGGAGGAAGAAACGTATGAAAAAGGGGACAAGAACAAGTCGTTTAACGGTCTTCATCGTGACTGTTGTTGCCATCTTTGCAATGATCGGCATCTTCGCGCAGGATGTCGCCAGAAACACGACGCTGGGTTTGGATTTGCAGGGCGGCTTTGAGATCGTCTATCAGATCAGCCCGCTGCAGGAAGGCAAAGATTTGCCGGCGATGTCCGCGGTGGCGGAAAGCGTCAGCAAGCGCATTAACGTACTGGGGGTCAGCGAACCTCAGATTTTGATTGAAGGCAACGACCGCATCCGCGTGCAGCTGGCGGGGGTCAAGGATCAGGAGGAAGCCCGGCGGGTGATTTCCTCGACCGCGAACTTAACGTTCCGCGACGTCAACGACAACCTGCTTTCCGATGCAAGCATCATCAAGGAAGGCGGCGCTTCTTTAGGGTATGAAAACGGCGCGCCGGTCGTCAGCTTGAAGATTGCCGATCAGGCGAAGTTTGCGGAAATCACGCAGAAGGTTTCCGAAATGGGAACCGGCAACAACATTATGATTGTCTGGCTGGATTATGAAGACGGCGATTCCTATGTCAAGGAAGCGGCCGTAGCGCAGGCCGGGGGCGAAGCGAAGTATATCAGCGCGGCGCAGGTCAAGTCGGCAATTTCCGGCGACTGCGTCATCAGCGGCGGCTTTACGGAAAGCGAAGCGCGCGAGCTGGCGGAGCTGATCAATTCCGGCAGTCTGCCTGTCAAGATGACAGAAATTTACTCCAACGTCGTCAGTGCCGACTATGGCATCGGCGCGTTTAACAAGACTGCGACGGCGGGCATCGTCGGCGTGGCGTTAGTCATGGTCTTCATGTTGGTCGTCTACCGTTTCGCGGGCGTGATTGCCGACGTGATGCTGGCGCTGTACATCTTCGCGGTCTTCGCGATTTACGGCGGTATGGGCGGCGTCTTTACGCTGCCGGGCATTGCGGCGCTGGTTTTAGGCGTCGGCATGACCGTGGACGCGAACATCATCACCTTCGAACGAATCAAAGATGAACTGTACGCCGGCCGTTCCGTTCAGAACGCCGTCAAAGAAGGACAGTCGACTTCGTTTGCGACGATCTTCGACGCGCAGTTCACGACGCTCTTAGCGGCGTTGATCATGTATATCTTCGGCACCGGCGCAGTCAAGGGCTTTGCGACGATGCTGATGGTCACCGTTTTCTGCACGATGGTGTTAAACGTGTATGTCTCCCGCTTCTTAGTCAATCAGATCGTGAAGTCCGGCGCGCTGGACAACAAGAAGACCTGGTTCGGCGTGAAGCAGTCGAATATTCCGGATGTGGCCAAGCGTCAGGAACAGTTTTACTTCGGTCCGTTTAAGAAGGTCGACTTTGTCGGCAAGGCGAAGTATTTGATTACAACCAGCCTGATTATTCTGGCGGCGGCGGTCGTGATGATCTGCGTCAACGGCTTTGGCGGCAAGGGCGCGATGAATCTGGGGATCGACTTCTCCAGCGGCACGAAGATTACCGTTTCATCCAATGAAACGCTGAATACCAACGAGGTCCGCAGTGATTTTGAAGCGCTGGGCTACAAGCCGAGCCGCGTGCAGGCTTCCGGCGATAAGGTTGTTTACGTCACGCTGAACCAGGCGTTGGAACAGGATCAGCTGACCTCGATCAAGGAAACGCTGACGGCGAAATACGGAATTGAGCCAAACGATAACGTCGTTACGCCGGTCGTCGGCCGCGAGCTGGTCAAGAACGCAATCGCGCTGTCCTTGCTGGCGTGGGTGGCGATGCTGATCTACATCACGATCCGCTTTAAATGGGATTATGCGGTCAGCTGTATCGTCGCGCTGGTTCATGACGTTGCAATCGTTCTGGCGATCTTCGCCATCTTCAGAATGGAAATCAACATCGAGCTGATTTCCGTCATTCTGGCGATCATCGGCTATTCGATCAACAACTCGATCGTCGTCTTCGACCGCGTCCGCGAGTCGGTGGCGGAAAGCCGCAAGCCGAAGCTGACAAACGAAGATTACAAGCAGATCGTCAACGACTCGCTGGATAAGACGCTGGTGCGTTCCGTCTTCTCTTCGATCACAACGCTGCTGCCGATCATCGCGCTGCTGTTGATGGGATCGGGTGCGATCGTCACGTTCAACTTCGCGATGTTCGTCGGTCTGATCGCCGGCACCTTCTCCTCGATCTTCATCGCGCCGCAGATGTGGTATGCTATCCGCACCCATGTGAAGCCGAAGGAAAAGAAAAAGAAGAAAGTCAAAAAAGAAAAACTGGACGAACTGACGATTCCAGGCATCAACGATTAACCATCAGGAAGGCGGCGCGAGCCGCCTTTTGTGCATTTGAAAGGAGCGCGAGCCCAGACAGACAGCGTATTTTATGATAAAATAAACAATACAGGTGAAAAATATGAAAATTGAACGAATTGAAACCAACGGCGAAGAACAACGGATCCGGCAGGAATTTGGCGTCAGCGAACTGTGCGCGAAGGTGCTGGCCTGCCGCTGCCAGGACGATGAACAAATCCGTCAGGTGCTGAATCCGGATCTGACGCTGCATCCTTGCCAAAGCCCGGAACTCACGCAGATTTTAAAACGGCTGGACACCGCGCGTCAGCGTCATGAAAAAGTGCTGATCGCCGGCGATTATGACGCCGATGGCCTGTGCGCGACCGCAATCATGAAAGAGGCGCTTGACCGAACGGGAATTGTCAACGGGTTTTACGTTCCCCACCGGCTCAACGAGGGTTATGGCTTATCTGCGCAGACCGTGCAGCTGGCCAGGGAAAAGGGCTATTCGCTGATCCTGACCGTGGATAACGGCGTGGCGGCGCATCCCGCGCTGGCCTTGGCGAAACAGCTGGGCGTGGAAGTGATCGTCACCGATCATCACGTAATCCAGCAGGAGCCTGAATGTCTGACGCTGCTGCACCCGTCGCGGATGGGCAGGCCATGGCAGTATTGCTGCGGAGCCGGGGTGGCGCTGCAGTTGTCAATGGCGATGACGGGACCGCGCAAACGGCCGATCATGCTGGCGGCAATCGCGACGATTGCCGATATGATGCCGCTGTGGGAAGAAAACCGGATTCTGGTGCGGCTGGGACTGAAATATCTTAACGAACGCCAGTTTACGGCGATCGAAGCGCTCAACGAAAAGAAATGCGAGCTGTGGACGGAGAAGGAAGTCGCCTACCAGATCGTGCCGAAGCTCAACGCCGCCGGCCGGCTGGCCGAGCTGTGCAATATCAACAACATCGTGCGCTATCTGCTGCTGGAAGATCCGGCGCAGATCGAATCCGCAGCGGCGCAGATCCGCCAGATTAATCAGAAGCGCCGCCAGATGAGCGACAAGATGACCAAAACGGCGATGGAACAGATGCATCATGAGGATCCTTTCCATGTGATTGCGGATAAGGAATTTCATGAAGGCATCATCGGTTTGGTCGCGGGCCGGATCATGAACGAAACACACCGGCCGACGCTGGTGCTGGCGCCCAGCGCTCAGGGCTACAAAGGCTCGGTGCGCAGCGTACCGGGTTTGGATATCCAGACCTTCTTTGAGGATCTGCGCGGGTATCTGATCCAGTTTGGCGGCCATGCTCAGGCAGCCGGCATCGAAGTCGCGGCGGATCAGCTGGAACCGTTGAGGCAGGCGATCCTGGCTAAAATGAAAACGCTAAATTTAGCGCTGCAGGAGCCGACGCTGCAGGTATTGCCGGTCAGCGCTCAGGAAATCAATCTGGCGGCGCTGCATGAGCTGGATCAGCTGGCTCCGTTTGGGCAGCAGTTTGAGCCGGTGACCTTTGAGGTCAGCGGGCTGACGATTCTGCAATACGCCAAAATGAAAGAAGTTTATCCGAAATGGCAGACGACCAACGGCGTCGATCTGATCGACGCGATCAGCTTTAACCGGGAACTGGACAATCCGCATCCGGTCAGCTGGATCGGTCAGCTGCAGATCAACCGCTTCCGCGGGCGGGAAAAGTGCTCGATTCTTGTGGAAACTGTTGAATAAAACAGTTCAATTTGATAAAAATTTGTTATAATAACGGTATTATAGGAGGCATCCATCCATGGACTTTAAAAAATATATTGCTTCAATTCCTGATTTCCCGCAGCCGGGCGTGCTGTTCCGCGATATTACGCCGCTGATGAGCGACGGCGAAGCGTTCCACGCGGCGACATCAGAAATTCAGAAGTTTGCCGAACAGGTCGGCGCGGAAGTGATCGCAGGGCCGGAATCCCGCGGCTTCATCTTCGGCTGTCCGGTGGCCGCGAATCTGCATATCGGCTTTGTGCCGGTCCGCAAGCCGGGCAAGCTGCCGCGTGAAACGATCAGCTACCGCTACGATCTGGAATATGGATCCAACGAACTGCACATGCACAAGGACGCAATCAAGCCGGGGCAGAAAGTGCTGATCGTCGACGATCTCTTGGCGACCGGCGGCACCGTTCAGGCCACGATTAAAATGATCGAAGAACTGGGCGGCGTGGTTGTCGGCTGTGCGTTTCTGATCGAGCTGGAAGGCTTGAAAGGGCGCGAGGCGCTGGCGGGCTACGAAGTCTTTACGTTGATGTCCTACGAATAAGCCGAAGAGGATTCTCTTCGGTTTTTCTCAAAAAAGGGGGAATGGGTTGTGGATAAAGGGAATACGATGATCACGCTGGATGAGCTGATGAATGAGGTGAAAACCTACATCCAGGAGCCGGACAGCCTGGCTCTGATCGAAAGGGCGTACCGCTATGCGCAGGAACACCATCAGGGGCAATTCCGCCGCAGCGGGGAACCGTATATGATCCACGCCGCCCAGGTGGGTTATATCCTGGCGACGATGAAGGTCGGACCGCGGACGATCTGCGCGGGGCTTCTGCACGACGTGCTGGAGGACTGCGGCGTTTCAGCCGAGCAGATGAGCGCGGATTTCGATGAAGAAATCACGATGCTGGTGGAAGGGGTCACCAAGATCGGCAATCTGAAATTTAAGGACGAGAAGGAATATCAGGCGGCAAATCATCGTAAGATCTTTATCGCGATGGCCAACGATATCCGCGTAATCGTGATCAAGCTGGTCGACCGGCTGCACAACATGCGCACGCTGCAGTACATGCCGCCGCAAAAGCAGCAGAAGATCGCGGCGGAAACGCTGCAGGTCTACGCGCCGATCGCTCACCGCTTAGGTATCAGCGAGATCAAAAACGAATTGGAGGATCTTAGCTTTTACTATCTTGACCGCGAGAAATACTATGAGATCGCGCATCTGGTCGAAGAGAAAAAGGCGATGCGCGACGAACAGGTCAAGCACATGATCCGCGATATTTCCGAAATGCTGCAGGAAAAAAATATCGAATTCCGGATTTTCGGCCGCAGTAAGCATCTTTACAGCATCTACAAAAAGATGAAGACGAAGAACAAACGGTTTGAGGAAATCCTCGATTTGTTAGCGATCCGGATCGTTACCCAGACTAAGCTGAACTGTTATGAAATCCTCGGCTATATCCATGCGGCTTATCGTCCGATCCCCGGGCGCTTGAAGGACTATATCGCGGTGCCGAAATCGAACATGTACCAGTCGCTGCACACGACGATCGTCGGCGATGAAGGGCGCATTTTTGAGATTCAGATCCGCACCGAGGAGATGGACAGCATCGCAGAGATGGGCATTGCGGCGCACTGGCGCTACAAGGAAGGCACGAAGTATGATCCGCATAAGGAACAGCGTGAAATCGAACAGAAGCTGTCGTGGTTCCGTGATCTGTCGGCGCTGACCGGCGATCTCAGCGACGATCCGAACGAATACATGGATACGCTGCAGAAGGATATCTTTGAGGCGAACGTCTATGTCATGACGCCGAAAGGGCGGGTCATCGAGCTGCCTAACGGCTCCACGCCGATTGACTTCGCCTACCGTGTGCATACCGAGGTCGGCCATTCCACCGTCGGCGCGATGGTTAACGAAACGCTGGTGCCGCTGAACACGCCGTTAAAAACCGGCGACGTCGTGCAGATCAAGACGTCCAAGCAGTCCGCGGGACCGAGCGAGGACTGGCTGAAATTCGTCAAGACCAACCATGCGAAAAATAAGATCCGCGGCTTCCTGCAGAAGAAGGAAGTCGAGAAGAAACAGGAGTTTATCGAACGGGGCGAACAGATCATCCGCGACGAGCTGAAAAAACGCGGCTATCCGGAAAAGGATTATTTTGAACGGAAAAAGATTGAAAGCATTCTGACGGCGTTTCAGGTCGGCTCCTATACCGATCTGATGTACGGGATCGCCGTGAAGTCGATCTCGGTGATCAGCGTCATTGAAAAGCTGACAAATCAGAAAAAACCGATCATTCTGGATAATGAAACGGTCAGCCGGTCGTTTTCTCCAGCCCGCAAAGCGCCGAGCAAATCCGGGATTATCGTGCCGGGCATCGAGTCGATGATGATTTCGCTGGCCGGCTGCTGCAGCCCGATCCCGGGCGATGAAATCGTCGGTTATATCTCCAAGGGCAACGGCGTCAAGGTTCACCGCCGGGACTGTCCGAACGTCGCCAATGAGAAATCGCGGCTGATCGATGTGGAATGGGACGACCGCCGCGAACCGCGCAAATATGAAGCGACGATTCAGATTTACAGCCACGACCGCAATTTCCTGTTAACTGATTTGATGACGGTCATCTCGCAATGCAAGGCATCGCTGCAGAATATCAATTCCTCCGTCAATCAGGAAGAATTGACGGTATCGACAAAAATCATGCTGCTGGTCGACGATTATGATCATTTAAAAACGCTGATCGCCAATCTCAAAAAGGTGAACAGCGTGGTCAGCGTGGAACGGGTAATCCAATAAAGGAGGACTTCATACATGAAACTCAGTACAAAATGTTTACTGACAACTTTCGGCGCCGCCGCCGCGGTGGGGACGGCGTATGCCGTGCAGCGCGAGGTCAATCAGCGAAAGCAGCGTTTTGATCAAGACACCGGGTTTGAGCTGAAGGAATACCGGATGATCAACGGCATTCAACAGTATCTGGTGCATCGCACGGAAAACGATGAAAATCCGGTGCTGTTAATTCTGCATGGTGGACCGGGTGAATCCGCGATGCCGACGCGCTATCTGTATCAGCGTGAATGGGAGAAGTATTTCACGGTGGTGAACTGGGATCAGCGGTTGTGCGGCAAGACGCTGCAGATCAACGCCGATCAGAAGGAGGAGCTGGCTTCTTCACTGACGCTGGATCAGCTGATCGAGGACACGCGCGAGATCTGCGATGTGCTGCGTGCCCAATACCATCAGGATAAAATTTTCATTCTCGGTCATTCCTGGGGTAGCGTGCTGGGCACGATGTTTGTTCGCAAGTATCCTGACCGTGTGAAAGCCTACGTCGGCGTCGGTCAGGTTGTCAGTATGCGGCGCAACGAAGAAACCGGCTATCAGAAGGTGCTGCAGAAAGCGCGGATCGCCGGAGCGGATCACGACGTTCAGCGGCTGTTGGCACTGACGCCGTATCCCCAAACGCAATTTGATCAGGAAATGATGGATAAAATGATGGCCGTGCGCAGGCTGCAGCGGAAATATCATCTCGCTGCGCCAATCTCGCTGAAAGCTCTGTGGCAAATGCTGGTGGCGCCCGATGTCAACCCCGGCGAGTTCTCAGTCTACTTCAACCTTGATTTCAAGCTGCAGCTGCCGTTGCTTCAGGAACTGATGAGCTTTGATCTGGAAGCGATGGACCGGCATTACGAAGTCCCAGTGTACTATTTGTTAGGCGATCAGGACTGGCAGACGCCGTATCCGATCGCGCAGGAATACTTCGCGGGGATCGAAACGCCGCGGAAGCAGCTGATCCTGATTCCCAACGCCGGACATAATACGATGATCGATCAGCCGGAGTTTTTCCTCAATGCGCTGCGCGCGGTTTTGTTAGTATAGTCTACATTTATTAGATTCTTTTCAAAAATAGTGCTGGTGAAAGGAAAAACAAAATAAGAAAAATATAGATGAGTTCCGGTAAGGGGACTCATCTTTTTTAGTGAGCCTCGTTTTATTGAAGTTGATTCTTGTGTAAATGAATATTCCAAGATGATAATTTCCATCATAATTTATCAGGTCTTTTCTGAATTAACTGCAAATTAACTTCAGCGCAAGTATTTTTGTGAATATAAGAATCTGGGAAGAACGCATGACCTCCTCTAAGCATGATTTTAAGGGGAGGGCCTGAATTATGCTTGATGTAGAGTAAACCTACAATTTGACTTTAACAGTCAGAAGGAAGAATAACGAATAAAATGTTAAGAAAAAGAAACATATGGGACAGAGTGCGGAACATGTGATTATTATTCGTACAAATCAAAATGCTTAATATAAAACCAAGCGCTTTCATTTTTACAGCATCAATTTTGTTAAAATTTACTGATTTAAATTTAAACAACTTTTAACTGGTGATTTACAAAGATATTTTCGAAATGGAATATAATGTCGATGTTATCTGAGGAAAGGATTTGGAGAATGAAACGAAAAGAACGTACACAAATTCTGATTCATTGTTCACTGGATTTTCTGACTACGCTAAAGCAGAAAATTGAAAGTGAGCATCCAATTCGAGTCGTTGAGGATCCGCAGCTATCCCTGGTTATGGTCAAAATGCGGGAAAGTGCTCAAAACAGTTTGTTCTATTTTACGGAAATGGTTGTCAGTGAGTGCAAAGTTGAGGTGGAGGGCGTTTTAGGTATCGGAATTCTGCAGGAAAATCAACTGGAAAAAAGCTTTTGCTTGGCCGTTATTGACGCAGCCTACAACGCTTCGCTGGAATGCTGCGAAATGTTGACGGCAATGATCCGGGAACAGGGCGAATTGCAGCGAAAGCAAAGAATTCATGAAAATCAGCAGATATTAAAAACTCGTGTCAACTTTGAAACCATGGACACAGAATGAGGAGAAGTTAATGAATAAAGATCAGGTTTATAGTCTTCATCGCGTATATCGCAAGGTGCTGGACGCGATGGCACGACCAGGTACGATTCAGTCACTGAGTGAAGAATCTGCGGTAATCCGTCTGGATTTGGGATGCTTACCCGCCATGCAGTGTTTAATTCAGCTTTTGCTGGATGCGGATACGTCTTTCTGCGCTTTCAGCGCGGACGAGGCATTTGAAAGAAAAATCAGTCAGCTGACCTATTGTCCAATCCAGTCAATGGAAAAAGCCGCCTATGTGTTGATGACAAAATCAGTGAACACAGCGCTGCCGTCGGTGATTGAACAGGTCGGCGGCGGGACGCTGGAAGATCCGCAGTTAGGCGCGACGTTGATCGTGGAATGCGACGCATTGAAGGGTGACGGCGAATTGGTGATGAAAG
The DNA here is from genome assembly GCF_015552275.1 of Holdemania sp. 1001302B_160321_E10. Taxonomy (NCBI): domain Bacteria; kingdom Bacillati; phylum Bacillota; class Erysipelotrichia; order Erysipelotrichales; family Erysipelotrichaceae; genus Holdemania; species Holdemania sp. 1001302B_160321_E10. The sequence goes on from NZ_JADNEM010000009.1 coordinate 68,293, forward strand.
GGCCGGGAATCGAGAATTCAGCTCGATGTCAGATTGAAATTCAGGCTGACTGGATCGAGGCACGGACGGAAAAAAATGCTGAATTTCCGTTGGGCGTGGATTTGATATTTGTTGATTCGGCAGGGCAAATTCTTTGTTTACCACGAACAACTCAAATAAACAAGGAGGCAGAAACATGGCTTATGTAGCGGTGAAGGGCGGAAAAATTGCCATTGAACAAAGTATTCTCCGATTGAAGCAGGAACGTTTGCTCTCAGGAACGGCCGCCAAGGTTAAGACGATAGAGAATTCGATGCGCCTGCTGATCGATCAGGTGATGAGCGAAGGCTCGATCTATTGTCCTTCTTTGGCTGCTCTGGCCATCAAGCAGGCGGAAGGCTCGATGGAGGAAGCCGTATTTCTTTTGCGAGCTTATCGATCTACATTACCGCGCCGTTACTATTCAACGACGGTTGAAAGCTCGGATATGCAGATTGAACGTCGGATTTCAGCTGCGTTTAAAGATATTCCAGGCGGACAAATTTTGGGAACCTCTTACGATTATACTCACCGACTTTTGGACTTCGAGCTGATGGACGAATCCGATGAACAGATTCAAAAAATTCTTCGGCAGTTCAAAGCGGAAGACGAGGAAACGGCTCCTGCGCCAGAAACAATGCGGATGCCGAAAGTGACGGATTATCTGCGCTCCCAAGGTTTAATCGCACCCGTGAAACAGGACGATACCCAACCCCAAGATGCGACTAAGGAAACGCTGACCTTCCCGTGTCCCCGTTCGATGCGGCTGCAGATTTTAACTCGAGGAATGACGCAAGCGGTGACGGCTTTAGGCTATGCATCACTGCGCGGATATGGTGTGGCGCATCCGACAGTGTGCGAACTGCGGGTTGGCCGGCTGCCGGTAACGATTGCGGACCCTGCGAATGCCGAAGATGAAGAAAACGAATATGTGATCGGTGAAATTAAAGCGACGGAAGTGGAAAGCTTAATTCCGGTTACGCGTCAGGATGAGGATGGCAGAAAGCAGATCGGTTTTGAAATTGGATATGGCATTGCCATCGGTCAGAACGAAACCAAGGCGATCGCGATGAGCATTCTGGATCAATGCTTAATGCATCCGGAGAGCAATTTTGCGACTTCGGATGAAGAATTCGTTCTATATCATGTCGACAGCATTGAGGCCACCGGTTTTATTTCTCATTTAAAATTGCCGCATTACGTTACATTCCAGGCTAAATTAAACAGCGCCCGGAAAGTCAGGGAGGAACAAGCATGAACGAGCATATCAATTTTGCCTTTTTTGACGAAGGCAGCAAACGTGAGATTCGCAGAGCAACATTAAAAGCAGTTGCGATTCCGGGATATCAGGTTCCTTTTGCTTCTCGTGAAATGCCGATCGCCCGCGGCTGGGGAACCGGCGGCTTACAGCTTACGTTGTCGTGTATTCTGCCGGAGGATCATCTGAAAGTGATCGATCAGGGCAGTGATGAAAGCGTGAACGCTATTTCAATTAAAAATTTGATCACCTCCACCACTGACGTTCAGGTTACTCAGGATACGGAACAGGCAACGCTGATTCAGTCGCGCCACCGGATTCCAGAGGTGCCGTTAAGTGCCGGACAGATCTTAGTGCTTCAGGTTCCGACGCCTGAGCCATTGCGGCATGTGGAACCGAGTGAAAGGTTGACGAAAAAATTGCATGCCGAAGCTGAATACAGCGGAGCATGGTTGATGCTTTTTGAACAGATTATGAAATATGGACAAATGGCAACCGGGGCAGATCATCCGGTTCGCACAGCAGGCCGCTATGTCATGGCGCCTTCGCCGATTCCGAAATTTGATAATCCGAAAATGGATCATAGCGATGCTTTAATTCTTTTAGGAGCCGGGCGTGAGAAAAAAATATACGCTGTCCCTCCGTACACTTCGGTTGTCTCCCTTGATTTTGAAGACGTGCCGTTTGAGCCGGAAAGCTTTGCCGGGAAAAAATGTAGCTTGTGCGGCGCTGAGCATGTGTATTTGGATGAAATTCTGGAAGAGGATGGAACGGTTCGGTATCAATGCAACGATACGAGCTACTGCTTGGCGCGCCGCAACCGCGGGGAGGAAAACTAATGGAAAAGATCGAAACACCATTAATGAGCGTACGCCATCTCAACAAGCAATTTGGTACAGGCTGCGCGCATTGTCAGAACGGGAAAACCGATGAATTAGTCGGCAATTACTGTCCGTATTGCGGTACGGTTTACGCCTGCCGGGATTTGAATTTTGATTTGTATGATGGGGAAATCCTCGGAGTAGTCGGAGAATCGGGCAGTGGAAAGTCGACGATGATGCGTTGTCTGTATTTTGATCAGGAGGTCAGCGGAGGAACCGCCACGATTCGAACCTATAAAAACGGCCGTGCTAATCTTTTTGCCGAGTCGCCTCAACAACAGCGGTTTATCCGCAATACGGTGCTGGGAATGGTTTATCAGAATCCGTATCTTGGCCTTAAGATGAACTTTTCTTCGATCGGCAACATCGCGGAAAAACTGATTGCGGCTGGATGCCGTAACGTAAATAGGATGGAAAGCCGTGGCGTTGCGTTGTTGGATCGAGTCAACATTCCCGCTCATCGCCGCAAGGATGAGCCGAAGACTTTTTCTGGCGGCATGCAGCAGCGCGTTCAGATCGCAAAGGCGTTGTCGAATAATCCTCCGGTGCTGCTGCTGGATGAAGTAACGACCGGGTTGGATCTTTCCGTTCAGGCAAATGTTCTGGACCTGATAAAACAAATTCAACGGGAAAGCGGTGTTTCGATGATTGTCGTTTCGCATGATTTGGCTGTAATTCGGATGCTGGCAGACCGTACGATTGTAATGCTGGAAGGTCAGATTATCGAACAGGGGCTGACGGATCAAATTATGGAGGACCCGCAGCATCCATATACGCAGCAGCTAGTGTATTCGCTTCTTTAGGAGGATAAACAATGAAACTGATTACAAACGTCCGTGTTGTATCACCTGAAAAAATTCTCGACGGCTGTCAGGTTGTAATTGACCAAGGGCAGATTCTTAAAATTCAGCCGGAAGGTTCGCCTGTCGATGGGGAAATTGACGAACGGATTAACGGCTATGGCGGCTGGTTGATTCCCGGCTTTGTCGATATCCATTCCGATTATGTCGAACAGATGATCGCCCCGCGCGTAACCAGCGTGATCGATTTTGAACTGGCTTTGTATGAATACGAAAAAGAACTGATGGCACATGGCATTACGACGATGTTTCATTCTGTTTCGCTGTTAAAAAACACGGGGAAAAAGGCGATGCGCCGTCCAGAGAACGTCCGTCGGCTGATGGAACTGATCGATCGCAGCCATAGTCAGCTGCATCTGATTCACCATCGTTTTCATCTGCGCTTTGAGCTGGATAATATTGATGCTTATGAAGAAGTATTGGATTATATTGATAAGGGATATGTGCATTTGCTTTCTTTTATGGATCATACGCCGGGACAAGGGCAGTATCGTGATCTGGAAATTTACAAATTATCCTATATTTCAGACGAGGGCTTGAGTGAAGCGCAAGTGGAGGAAGAACTTCATCGCCGCATGAATCATGAAACGCTGACGCTTGACAAAATTCAGGCGGCTGCCGACAAAGCGTTTGAAAAGGGAATTGCGATTGCTTCTCATGATGATGATACAATTGAAAAGTTGGATGTGGTTCAGGATTTCCATGCGACAATTTCAGAATTTCCAATTACGATGGAAGTCTGCGCCGAAGCTCATCGTCGTGGAATGCTGACGGTGGTCGGAGCGCCCAATATTCTTTTAGGCGGCTCGCATGCCGGTAATCTTACGGCCAGCGAGGCAATTAAAGAGGGGATTGCGGACATTCTGTGCTCGGATTACTATCCTGCCAGTATTCTGCATGCAATCTTCATGATGGAGCATCAGGGACAGCAACTTCCGGAAATGGTGCGGATGGCAACGCTGAATCCGGCGAAGGCGGTTGGCATTGACGATCAGGTTGGATCGATTGAGGCAGGGAAAAAAGCAGATCTGTTGATTGTTCAAGAACTGCCAAACCATTTCCCGGCGATCACGCACGTATTGGTTGATGGAGTCATTGTCAGCGAAACGCATTATCGGGTATAACGGTTTCGTTCAGGCCGCCGAGAGAGGTTTTCGTATCGAAGCCCGTAGACAGAAAATGAAAAATAGATTCGCCCACAAGGCAAGGAGATAGGTATGGAACAGAATGAACAGGTTTGTCTGCAGATCCGTGATCTGTCTAAACAGTTTACGATTTACAACAATGGTAAGACGATATATGCTTGCCAGCATGTCAACCTGACGCTGAATCAGGGAGAATTTATCGGCATTACCGGAAAAAGCGGAAGTGGTAAATCGACGATTTTAAAGGGGATTTACCGAACAAATTTGCCTCAGGCCGGAGAAATCTGGTATGCCAGCGAAAAATATGGATGGATTGATTTATGTCAGGCAACAGAACGGCAGATTCTTTATTTGCGGCGCTATGAGATTGGCTATGTCTCGCAGTTTTTACAGCTGATGCCGCGCACGACAGCCCGTCAGATTGTTGAAAATGCAATTTTGGAAATGGGGGGAAACACAGAAACAGCACGCCGGGAATCAGAAGCGATCTTGCGGCATTTTGAACTGGACGAAAGTTTGTGGGACACTTACCCTAACACCTTTTCAGGAGGGGAAAAACTGCGGCTGAATATTGCTTCAGCGATGGTAAAGCATCCGCGGCTGTTGCTGCTGGATGAACCGACGGCCTCTCTGGATCATCATTCCAAACTCAAGGTACGCGACCTGATTGAGCAGTTGAAACAGGAAGGAACGACGATGCTGGGAATTTTTCATGATCTGGAGTTCATGGAAAATCTCTGTGACCGCCAATATAATATGCAATTGGGAGCCATGGACGAATGAGCTGGGATTATCACATTCATTCAGATTATTCGGACTCAGATCAAACTTTAGAGCAAATTTTAAATCAGGCGAGGCAACGAAAGCTGGAAGCGATTGCGATAACAGATCATGACTGTATAGACGGAGCGTTGCAGGCAGCTAAGCTGAGTCAAAATTTGGAAGTAGTTTTGGGGATTGAAATCAGCGCGCAGGGTGAACAAGGGCAATCTATTCACATTTTGGGTTATGATTTTGATCCGGAAGCTGTTCATTTGCGTAAACTTTGCCAAAAGACTCTGATACAGCAGCAGGAACGCTCGTTGTGGCAGATTGATCAGCTTCAGCGAGCCGGATATTCAATTACAGTTAATGAAGTAAATAAACGTTTGGGGCACGGTGGTTGGATTTATAAGCAGCACATTATGGATGTTCTGATAGAAAAAGGAATTGCAGAAAGTCTTAGCGGAGATTTTTATAGAAAAACATTTAAAAACGGCGGAATTTGCGAACGAGCTATTGTTTTTCCATCCGTGCTGGAAGCGATTAAGGCTATTCACGCTGATCATGGTCTAGCTGTTTTAGCGCATCCTGGACTTTCTAACTGTATCGAACAAATTTGGAAATGGAAAGACTTAGGTCTGGACGGCGTAGAAACTGGGCATAGCTCACATTCTTTCAGTCAGATGATGCGGCTGCATGAGATCGCGATGGCGTTAGGCTTGATTGAAACTGCGGGCAGCGATAATCATGGACGTTATGGCAAAGAACCGCCGATCGGATCGGTCAGCTGGAGAGGAGAACGTTTATGTCGGCAGAAGAAAAACTAATTTTTGCGCAGTCTTTGATACGTGAAGCAGGTGCGCGTCTGCGCAGTCGTTCTCTGAGCGAATTAAAAATTCATTTAAAAAATAAGGATATTAGTGATTTAGTTAGTGATGCCGATAAGCAAACAGAAAAGTTTTTGGTTTCTGCGATCCGCAGGCGATTCAAAAATCAAAGCTTTTTGACGGAAGAAAAATCTGTGGCCTTTAAACCGGGTGCGCAGGTGTGGATTATTGATCCTATCGACGGGACGACCAATTTCATAACTTGGAAACGGGACTATACAATTTCCATAGCTTATTATGAAGAAGAAAAACCGGTCTTCGGACTGGTTTACGACGTTGAAGCTGACGATCTTTACTTGGGGATTACCGGCGAAGGCGCTTGGAAAAACGGTGAAAAAATGGCGAAGCTTCCGCAGGATAAGCCGTTGTCTAAATGTCTGGTTGATGTCAGCTTGAAAAGTATATCGTTGTTAAAAATTAAGTGTGGGATTCAGTTGGAAAAATTAGCGTCATATATTCGTGGACATCGTAGTATGGGCTGTGCTTCCTTATGCTTATGTCGGCTGGCAGCCGGAGAACTTGACGTTTATCTTTCCGCTCATTTAAAAACATGGGATTATGCCGCCGCGGTAATTTTGATTAATGAAACCGGCGGAGCCTGGGGGCTGCCTTTCCATAACCGGCAGGCGATATACAGTACCTCTGTTCCTTTTTTGGCAGCCGTTAACCGAGGCTTGTATATACAGATAGTAAATAAGTTTTTAACAGTTAATCGGATTTGATGTTGCGTTTCCTTAATCATGGCAAATCAGTCGCAGACGCGGCTTTTTTTCGATGGAGAAGGTTCAGCCGGCGGAAAATATGAAAATACATAGAAAAGACTTGAAACCGCTGGCGTAACATATAGAAACAGTATGATCGATCATATAAAAAGTGAAAAATGCAATGAAATTGGCAAACTGCTTTTGACTGCTGCGAATGGCTTAAAATGATAAAAGTGAGTCCGGTCTGAATCTGTTAATGGGCATTAACATAGGCTAAAAAAAATTAACATAAAATAAACGGTGATTCAATTCTATTTCTGTAATTTCTTGATAAAATAGCCCTGTCTTCGTAATCAGAACTAAAGAAGACTCGAGGAGGATATTGATGAAAAAACTTGTCACGGTATTGTTGGCCGCTTGTCTGCTGGGAACCGCTGGTTGTTCTGCAAATAACGGATCATCCGAAAACAGAGGTTCAGCGGGCGGACTGGAAAAAATTACAGTTGCATTCTTACCAAACGAGCAATCGACAGGCTTGTCCAAAACTAATGAAATGCTGGTAGCAGAAATTCAAAATGCGTTAGGTGACGACGTTAAAGTCGAAGGCATTGTCTGTGACGACTATTCTGCGGTTTCCGAAGCAATTTTAACAGGCACTGCTCAAATTGCCTGGGAGTCAGGCGCAACTTTTGCGGCGGCTCACATGGCGGATGAGGCTGTTATTCCGCTGTTTACCTATGGCGAAGATGCCGACGGCGACGGCAAAGGGGATCTGGATCATGCCGTTTATAAAGCCTATATCGCAACCGATATTAAAAATAAAGCAGATTTTGAAGGCAAAAACCGTGACGAAATGTTTGAGCAGCTTTTAGGTAAAAGTTTCTCTTTCGTCAGCGCAACTTCGACTTCAGGCCGTTTAGTTCCTACCACCTCATTGTATATGGTGTTTGGACCGGATGGTATGAAAAAAGTAACGGAAAAAAGTCAAATATTTGAAAAGACTGACAAAGAAGGCGGACTCTTTTCAGAAGTCCAGTTTGGTGGCAACCATCCGGGCAGCGTTCAACTGATTGTGACCGATAAGGTGTATGCCGGCGCGTTCTGCTGCCAATATGGAGAGGATTACAAAGATCAGCTGTATATTATTGATACGGTGGACGTTCCGAATGGTCCGCTGTGGGTTAATTCGAATTATATTACTGAGGATCAGCAGAAAGCTTTGATCGATCACTTTGTTAACCTAACGCCGGAAAATTGCGTAACAGACTTCTTTGACGCCGAAAAAGGCTTCTTCTATGAAACTGATCATCCGGAACTGAATCGCTTTGTACAGCAGCCCGCAGATTTCTATGATTTCCTGTTTGAAATGTATAAGGACGAGAAGTAATTACGAAAGGGGAACGTCACATGACAGAAATTTTATCGCTTAGACATGTGTCGAAGGTTTATGATAACCGTGTTCAGGCACTGAATGACGTTAGCTTCGATGTTCATCAAGGCGAGCTGATTTCTATTATTGGGCCTAGCGGAGCAGGAAAATCAACCCTGCTTCGCTGCATAAATCGAATGATTGAAGCAAGCGAAGGGCAGATTCTATTTTTAGGACAAGATGTAACGGCGGCGGATAAAAAACAGCTGAAGGAGGTCCGAAAGAATATTGGGATGATCTTTCAAAATTACAATTTAGTTTACCGTTTATCGGTGATTGAAAACGTCATGCACGGCCGGCTGGGAAATTATTCTGCGTTTCAAAGTACGCTCGGGTTGTATCGTAAGGAAGATGTTGAGGAGGCTCAGCGTCTGTTACAGATGCTTGGATTGCAGGATCGTTTGTATGAAAAATGTTCTAAGCTTTCAGGCGGACAGAAACAGCGTGTCGGGATTGCCCGCGCTCTCTTGCAGCATCCTAAGATGATTTTGTGCGACGAACCGATCGCTTCGCTGGATCCGCAGTCTTCTAAGGTAATTATGGAATATCTTCGAGACATTGCAACTTCAATGAATATCCCATGTCTGGTCAATTTGCATCAGGTGGACGTTGCGCTGCATTATTCTGATCGGATTATCGGCATGCATCAAGGGGAAGTTGTTTTCTACGGTTCCCCTCATGATTTGGACGACGCGGTTATTGAAAAGATTTATGGCAAAGGACTAGAGGATTTATTAAACCATGGAGGCCAGGCATGAGTTATTTTCGGGAGAAACGGATGCGTACCGTGTTTTTCCTTGTTATTGGTTTTTTTCTGACCCTGGTGGGGTCACAGCGTATTCAATTCGACTGGGTTTTGATGATCACCCACTTTCCAGCTGCAATAGGCCGTTTTATCCAGCTCTACCTTCCGCCAGATTTTAGTGAAATGGGGCGGATGATTCAGGAAATGGGTGTGACGATTTTGATTTCGTTGGCCGCGGCGGCGACAGGGATGATTCTGGCTTTCTTCGCCGCGCTAGCAATTTCAGCGCGGACGTCAAAAAACAAAAGTATCGCGCTGATTGTCAGAATGCTGGCTTCCTTAACTCGTAATATTCCTGAAGGCGTATGGGCGATCGTTTTGCTGATGTGTTTCTGGTACGGTGAATTTCTTGCCTATCTGGTTATGAGTATTATCTCTTTTGGTTTCCTGGCCAGAGTATATGCGGATGCCATGGACGAGACGAATATGGAATGCATTGAGGCGTTGGAGGCAACCGGAGCTTCCTATTGGCAGATCGTTATCAGCGCCGTGATCCCGGAAACGATGCCAGCCTTGATTTCCTGGAGTTTATATGCTGCAGAAAACAATATTCGATCGTCGACAATTATCGGTATGCTGGCAGGCGGCGGAATTGGATATCTGATTGGCAATTACCGGCATTTCCGCCAGTTTCAATCCCTGTTTGTCGCAATTGCTTTGGTTGTTGCCGCAGTTTTGGTCTTTGATCAAATTTCAACTCAAATTCGTAGGAGGATTTTGCAATGAGTGCTTTAGTTTCTGATATTCAAGCTCCTGCTGTTCCTTTGATAAAAACGCGGAGCGGACGTTATCGGCTGAATCAGAAAGATATGTCTTCTTGGCTGATTTTGACTGTAGGAATTATGTTTCTGTTTGCTTTGATATTCTTTCTCGGTTTTGTTGCTAACTATAAATGGGATCAATTTTCTCCGGCGGCCGCAATGAAAATTGCGACAGAATTTTTCCGCTTCGATAAGATTGCGTTGGCAGATCAGCTGTCGATCCTGTCATTGCTTATCAATACGATTATTCTTGGATTTATTACGACTGTTCTGGGTGCTTTAATCGGCCTGCCTTTTGGATTGATAGCTGCGCGCAATTTATCCTGGCCCTGGCTTTCTAATATCATTAAAGCGCTGGCTAGCTTTGTCCGGGCGGTTCCGACCATCATTTGGGTGTTATTGTTTATTTCTGGTTATGGTCTGACATCTACAACAGCGATTGTCGGCATGGTTTTCCACAGCTGGGCTTTCTTTGTTAAAAGTTATAGCGAATCTTTTGAAGAAGTTGACTCCGGTACAATCGAAGCGCTGCGTTCTACTGGCTGTACGTCTTTGCAAGTTATCAGTGGCGCGGTGATTCCCAGCGCTTTAACGCGAATGATTTCCTGGATTGCGATGCGCAGTGAAATTAACTTTGCAGTTGCTGTGGTTGTTGGACCGGCGGTCGGAGTTGCGGGGACGATTGGCTCTGTCATCAATGGTTATTCGAGAGTCGGCAATTACAGTGGATTGGGATTCTCTTTATTCAGTGTCTTTCTGACTGCATTAATCTTTGAGTTAATTCTGGCACGTCTGAAACAAAGATCAGCTGGCTAAAGAGGCTGGAACGCTTTTGCCTTTTGCGTTACAGCCTCTTTTTTGCGATGCGGATACCACGAGCTATGTGCGTGATGCCATGGCATGAAGGGTTAAAAAACAAATGCCCTCCGATACAGTGAAAAGGTCTGACAGTCAACGATAAAATGAAGGAGGTATTTTTCAAATGAATGACAAACTGTTTATCATACACGACATGACGAGGCCAATATCATATTATTATCGTGCTAGAATAGCGAAGAATGGGATCTATAGTAAATTGAGGTTGAACATCGGAAAGGAACTGAGAATGTTGATCGAAAGAAAATTAGGATAGAAGCTATTGGAAGCGGAAGCGTGTCCGGATCATACGCCGATGCTGATCGAAATCACGCCGAAGTATAATAGTTTTAAAGGGTCAACCGATAAGTTAAGTTCCACTTCAAAAAAGGAAAGAGAAAAGTGAAAATTACTCATATAAATGCGATAAAATAAGAGGGAAATGAAAGAAATTAGCCTGTAGACCTAGACTGGGTTTGATATTTGGCTTATAAGATAGAGATGGAAAAAAGCATAAAATACAACGAATTAAAACATGCGGTAAGCTCGGAAAATGGTAAAGAAAAGCTGGCAGGGACTGGTTTCCGTCTTAACCAGCTGCGCAGGGTTTAGGATTGTGTTGACGCCTGCGGGGATTCGCGTTTGGAAAATACAAAAAAGCTCTCAATAGAGAGCTTTAGCTGCATATGGCGGAGAAAGAGGGAGTCGAACCCCCGCAGGCTTTCACCTCTGCCAGTTTTCGAAACTGGTCCCTTCGGCCACTTGGGTATTTCTCCGGGTGCTTTTCTATTATACAAAATTCTTTTCAAAAAATCGAGCCTTAAATGAAAAAAATGCAAAAAAAGTGTTATTGTTCACCGGTAAGCAAGAAAAAAGAATATGGATAAAAACTGTTAAGGAGGGTTTTTACTCGAAATTGGGCAAAGAAAAAAGGTCAGGCAGGATAAACCTTCATTTCATGCTTTGTCCTGCCTGCTTCTTTGTATGGATATTCTATGTCTGCCCGAAACCGAATAAGAATCTTAAGGAGAAAACTATAATATTTCTTCTTTTTTCAGGCAGCCACTGAGCGGCCTGAGGATCATGGCTTAGCCTGTGCCAATTTCGGACTGCATTTTACGAAAAGAAAACGCAATCAAGGCTCTTTAACGTGTTTATCACTAATACGCTCTTTTTTCATTTAATAGCAGCAAAAAAGTTCAAAGGCGTTCGAAATGATGATGATCCGATTCTGTTTTGATCAGAATATTTCATAAAAGATTGTTAATAGAATACTCAACGTCAGAAGCAAAACGGCAAGCTTTAATACAAAGTGTCCGCTGTCTTTTCGCAGCGCTTTCTGTTTCTGTGCGTAATCGAAATACCGCTGCGATTGCGCCTCAGGATGCCGCGTCAACAAGTTCTTCGCCGAAGAAAACGAATAGGTCATAAAATCAAAATAACCGCCGTGGATCAAAAACTCAACCAGTCCCCCAACAAGCAGAACCAGACTGAGGATCGACAGAACGTCGATAAACATCAATAACGGATTGTCAGAAAAAAAGGCGCACCCGGCGCTGAAAATCAACGCCGCCAAAGTGAAGCTCAATAAAGATTTAAGATTTTTTTTCATACGCTACCTCGGGGGCTATTATATCAAATCCTGCACGAAAGATGAAACTAATTTCACAAAATTGTCATATTTCATTCCAAATTTTTAAGGATATCATTCGCAACATTGGTACGATTTTTAGTCAATGCAGTAAAATTAAAGGTTTCATTTTTTCCATGATTGAAAATTGATTTTGAAAGGAATATACTAAGTGGCGTGCTTTAAACAAGGAGGGAGGTCGTGCTATGGAATCTGAGATCCTGGATCTGATTCAAGCGGATCAGAAGACGCGAAAAGCGGTAGAAGAAGCGCATCGGATGAAATTTGAGCTGAAGCGGAAAATTGCCGATACGGAAAAGCAGATCAGCGAAGACGCGTGGAAAGAAGTTCATCAGCGGGTCGACGCCAAAAAAGCCGAGCTGGATTATCAGATCAGCCAGGTGGAATCCGAGAATTTGAAGGAATATGAGCAGGAGCTGAAGCGGCTTCAGGCTCATTATCTGGAGAAAAAAGAGGAATGGCAGAAAGAACTGGTTCGCCGTTGCCTGGAAATTTGAACGTCCAGCATACGACCTAGTTAAAAAGGAGGGGTGCCATGGGAACCGCATCGAATGCAGCAATGGCGACCAAAGCCAAGGCGATGTTTGGAAAACGGCTGACGGCTTCGGATTACCAGCAGCTGCTGCAGAAGAAATCAATTCCGGAAATCGCTTCTTATCTTAAAAACGAAACGCTGTTTCGGGAAGCGCTGGAAGGATACAGTGAAACCGGGCTGCACCGCGGTCAGCTGGAAATGCTGATCCGGCGCGATCTGGGAACCCGGCTGTCCCGGCTTTTACGGTATGCCAGTACCAGTGGGGATAAGTTTTATCGCTACGGCATCATGATGAGCGAGGTTGAGCAGATCATGGCCTGCATCCGCGCCTTTAATGATGAGGACAACTACAAGATGATCGGCGAGCTGCCGCTGTATATCGAAAAGAGTACGTCGTTCGATATCCGGGCGCTGGCTCAGGTGCGTGATTTCAATGCGCTGCTGGAAGTGCTGGATAAAACGCCGTATGCCGATCTGATCCGTCCATTCTCCGTGACGGACATGGAGGAGTTTGATTATACGGCCTGCGAAAGCGTCCTGCAGAAGTATTTCTATGATCAGGTCATGAAGATCGTCGATCAGGAGTTCAGCGGCAAGGTGAAAAAGGAGATCCGGGAGATTTTCCTGACCCAGATCGAATTGGACAACATCACGCGGATTTATCGTTCCAAACGGTATTTCAACGCGACGCCCGCGCAGATCAAAAAAGTCATCAATCCGGTTTACCTGCGGATACCGAAGCGGGAATTGGAGGATATGATCGATCACTGCAACGCTGAGGAATTCATGGAACGGCTGGCCCGTTCCGCCTATCACAACTATCTGGATTCCTCCAACTTCGCGTACATTGAATATCACGCGCAGTCGATCAATTATAACCTGAACAAGCGGCACATGATGTTTTCGACCAATCCGGACATCGTGCTGATCGCGTATCTGGTATTGTCGGAAACGGAAATTCAAAACGTCGTTGATATTATCGAGGGTGTCCGCTACGGAATCCCGGCTGATAAGATTAACCGGCTGTTGATTTATTAAGAAGAAAGGGGGAGCTTATGTCAATCGTAAAAATGAAGCTGGCGACGGTGCATGCCGGAGCCGATCAGTTTCAGGACGTGCTGAAACGCTGCGTGTCCTGCGCTCAGTTCCATCCGGAACCGGCCGCGCATCTGATCAACGATGAAAACGGCGGCAAGGCGCTGCAGGACGAAAACGTCTACAACGAATACCTGAACCAGCTGAAAAATATTGGCCATAGCGTCGGTTTCGAAATGAAAGCCGGACCGGTCAGCCGCAGCTATGAAGAAGCGGAAATCGAAGCGTTTATCAAGGAAGTCAACGAGCAGTTCGCGCTGATCGCGGATACGCACGAGCTGATGACCTTGACGGACAATGATGAAATCGCTTTGGAAAAAGTGCGGAGCTATGGATTTGAGGCGATGCATGAGTGCCAGTATATTTCGTTCGGAATGGGCCGCCTGCCGGCTGAAAGCTTCAAGAAGCTGAGTCTGATCGAAAAGAAGAACTTCGTCGTTGAGGAGCTGCATAAAAGCGGCCAGTACGTCTGGATCCTGTATGCGACGTCCAACACCTTCGTTAAAGAAGTCAGAAAATGTATGGAAAGCCTGTTCATCGAGGAAATTCCGATCCCGCGCATCGACGGAAAGAAAATCCTGGAACAGTATAAGGAAAAGCTGACGGAGGTTTATTCCTATTGCGCTTATACCAGTGAAATCCGCAAGCTGTACCGCTATGTCGTGCAGGTGCAGGACGACTATCAGCTGGCTGGCTTTGTGCCGGAAAAATCAGCGGATCAGTTTGTCCGGCTGTTTGACGGGCTGAATGTCCGCGTCGATCTGGCTGAACCGGAAACGGCGCCGCAGCTGGTGCCGCCGACGATGCTGCACAATGCCTGGCTGTTCCGTCCGTTTGAGATGTTTGTCGAGATGTATGGTCTGCCGAATTATCACGACCTGGATCCGACGCCGTTTGTGGCCGTCACGTTCTGCCTGTTGTTCGGCATCATGTTCGGCGATCTCGGTCAGGGCGCGCTGCTTCTGATCGGCGGTCTGCTGCTGGAAAAAATCAAGCATAACCGGCTGGCCGGCATCGTCGGCCGGGCGGGATTGACGTCGATGATCTTCGGCTTCCTGTTCGGATCAGTCTTCGGTGTGGAAACACTGCTCAATCCAGTGCATCAGAGCCTGTTCGGCGTTCGCGAGAAGCTGTTTGAGGTCATGGACGCCAGCGCGACGATGCCGTTATTGATCGGCGCGGTCGCGATCGGCGCAGTGCTGATCCTGATGACGATGATCATCAATATCTATCTGAATATCAAGCGCAAAGAGATGGCGGAAGCGCTGTTCTCGCAGAACGGCGTGGCCGGATTTATTTTCTACGGCTATATCATTCTGTTTTTGATCGGCATGTTCATGCCGGATATGCTGCCGTTTAATCCGGGAAGCAAGCCGCTCATGGTCCTGTTCATCGGCGTGCCGGTCGTCCTGTTCTTCATGAAGGAACCGTTAAACGGCTTAATGAAGGGCGAGGGGCTGACGCCGCATCAGGGCTGGGGCAACTTTGCGCTGGAAGAAGTGTTTGAAGTGCTGGAAATCATTCTGAGCTTCGTCACCAATTCCCTGTCTTACCTGCGTGTCGGCGGTTTCGTTCTGAGCCATGCCGGCATGATGCTCGTCGTCATGACGCTGGTCAAAATGACCGGCAACGCCGGACCGGTCGTCTTCGTGCTGGGCAACTTGTTTGTCATGGGCTTAGAAGGTCTGATCGTCGGCATTCAGACATTGCGTCTGGAATATTATGAAATGTTCAGCCGTTACTTTGTCGGCAACGGGAAGAAATTTACGATGATCTCATCGGAAAATGCATAAGGAGGAAAATAAACCATGTTAACATTACTTGAAATGCTGCTGCCTTTGATCGCCGTGATCCTGGTGATCGCTCCGCTGTTCTTCATCTACAAAAAGGGCGCTTCCGCTGAAAACCTGAAAACCAAGCTGATCGCGCAGATCTGCGTCTTCGGCGGCGTCTTCGTCTTAGCTGTGCTGTTTCAGTTCGGCGGCGTCCATGCGCTGGCGGAAGGCACGGCGGCCGCCAATTCCATCACCGGCACTTTAGCTCAGGGGATGGGCTTTATTGCAGCGGCGCTGGCGACGGGCTGTTCGGCAATCGGCGCCGGCTGGGCGGTGGCTTCCGCGGCTCCGGCAGCGATCGGAGCGATCTCGGAGAATTCGGAAAACTTTGGTAAGGCGATCATCTTCGTCGCGTTGGGCGAAGGTGTTGCGATCTACGGTCTGCTGATTTCCATCCTGATCATCAATAAGCTGTAAGATCGGGGATCGTCATGAAACTTTATTTGATCAGTGACAATATTGATACCCAGATGGGCATGCGCTTAGCCGGGGTCGAAGGCGTCGTGGTCCACGAACGGGACGAGGTGCTGGCCGCTTTGAACAAAGCGATCGAGGACCCGGAGGTCGCGATCGTGTTAATGACGACGAAAATCGTCAACACCTGCCCGGACGTGGTATCCGATTACAAGCTGCGGCTGTCCAAGCCGCTGCTGGTCGAAATTCCAGATCGTCACGGGTCAGCCAAAATCGGAGAAACGATCGACCGCTACATCAGCGAAGCGATCGGCATCAAATTGTGAGGTGAAAACAATGGCAGAGAAGACAGAAGCGCTCACGGCCATCCTGGAGGACATTCAGGATCAGGCCGGCTTGGTTACCGATCAGATTCATTCTGAGGTGCAGCAGCTGCAGGACGAGGAGATTCATTTCTTCACGGAATCGCTGCATAAGGAAACCGGGCACTACGAAGAAAAAGAAATCAGCGAGCTGGAGCTGCTGCAAGCCACGAAGACCTCCCAAGCCAAGCTGAAAATCAAGCGGGATCTGCTGGCGCAGCGCCAGGCGATGGCCGCGGAACTGTTTGACCACGTGGCTGACGCGCTGAAAGCGTTCGTGGCTTCCTCCGCTTACGCGGATTTACTCGAAAAGAAGCTGGATAAGCACGCGAAGATCGCCGGCAAGGCCGGAACGTTCATCGTGCGCGAACAGGACGAAGCGCTGATGCGCGAAATCTTAAAGCGCAAGGGCTTTTCCCAGCCGGTGGAAACAGCGTATCTGGAATTTGGCGGATGGCGCTTTATGTGTCCGTCAGAGGGCTTTGAGATCGACGAAACGCTGGACAACGCATTAAGAAATCAGAAAGAGTGGTTCCAGAACAATTCCGGATTCACATTGTAATACGACGAAAACCGAGGTGAAGACATTGAATAACAATTTGATCTATTCAATCAACGGACCGGTTGTCACCGTCAAGGATTCCAAAGACTTTTCCATGCAGGAGATGGTCTTTGTCGGCAATAAGGAAATGATGGGGGAAGTCATCGGCATTGATGAACAGTACACGACGATTCAGGTGTACGAATCCACCACGGGTCTGAAACCGGGCGAACCGGTTCGGCCTTCCGGATCTCTGTTGTCTGCGACGCTGGGGCCGGGAATTCTGAAAAATATCTTCGACGGCATCGAACGTCCGTTAAAAGAGCTGATGGAAACCGAAGGCGCGTTCATTGCCGCCGGAACGATGGTTTCCCCGCTGGATGAAGAAAAACTGTGGGACGTGACGATGCAGGTCAAGCTGCACGACCGTTTGCGTCCGGGACAGATCTACGCGACCTGCCCGGAAACCGAGCTGATTGAGCATCGCTGCATGCTCAGTCCGATGCTTCCGGAAGGCGAGGTCATTTTCGTCGCTGAAAACGGTCAATTTCATATCAACGACGAGATCGTGCGGATCCGTGACGATCAGGGCGAAGAACATGCGTTGACGCTCACTCAGAAATGGCCGATCCGCAATCCGCGGCCGGTCGGCTATCGCAAGCCGATCACCCGTCCGCTGATCACCGGCCAGCGCGTCATCGACACGCTGTTTCCGATCGCCAAGGGCGGCGCAGCCGCCATTCCGGGCGGGTTTGGCTCGGGCAAGACGATGACCCAGCATCAGCTGGCGAAATGGTGCGACGCCGACATCATCGTGTATGTCGGCTGCGGCGAGCGCGGTAACGAAATGACTCAGGTTCTGGAGGAATTCACGGACCTGATCGACCCGAAAAGCAACAAGCCGCTGCTGGCGCGGACAGTCTTGATCGCCAATACGTCCAACATGCCGGTCGCGGCGCGTGAAGCGAGCATTTACACCGGCATCACGCTGGCGGAATATTACCGCGATATGGGCTATCACGTCGCGATCATGGCCGACTCCACCAGCCGGTGGGCGGAAGCGCTGCGTGAAATTTCCGGACGTCTGGAAGAAATGCCGGCGGAAGAAGGCTTCCCGGCGTATCTGCCGTCGCGGATCTCGCAGTTCTATGAACGTGCGGGCTATATCGAAACCTTAAACGGAGCCGAGGGTTCCGTCACGATTATCGGCGCGGTCTCGCCGCAGGGCGCGGACTTCTCCGAGCCGGTCACCCAGAATACCAAGCGGTTTGTGCGCTGTTTCTGGGCGCTGGATAAGTCGCTGGCGTATGCCCGTCACTATCCGGCGATCAACTGGAACGACAGCTATTCCGAATATCTGGACGATCTGGCACGCTGGTACGACAAGAACGTCGACCATGAATTCAACGCGCTGCGTCAGGAAATTCAGGCGATCCTGCATGAAGAGAATCAGCTGATGGAAATCGTCAAGCTGATCGGCTCCGACGTGCTGCCGGAAGATCAGAAGCTGACGATGGAAATCGCCAAAGTGATCCGCGTCGGCTATCTGCAGCAGAACGCTTACCATCCAGCCGATACCTACGTGCCGTTTGAGAAGCAGTTCAAGATGCTGAAGATTATCTCGTATCTCAATGCTCAGGCCAAAAAGCTGGTGGCCAGGCGGATTCCGGTATCGCTGATTGCCAAGACCGGAATTATCGACAAGGTCGTCAAGATCAAATACGACGTACCGAATGATCAGCTGGAGCTTCTGGACGGTTATTTTGAGATGATCGATCAGGCTCTGGCCCAGGTGGAATAGGAGGAGAAAACAGATGAGCGTTCAATTAATGGGTTTGAATGAAATCAACGGTTCTCTTGTTGCCCTGGACAACGTCGAGGACGTCAGCAATGAAGAAATGGTTGAAATCGAGCTGACCGACGGCTCCGTGCGCAGCGGCCGTGTCGTCCAGATCGAAGGCCGGCGCGCGATCATTCAGGTGTTTGAAGGCACGACCGGATTATCCAAAATTAACAACAAGACCCGGCTGTTAGGTCATCCGATGGAGCTGGCGGTGTCCCAGGAAATTCTGGGCCGGATCTTCAACGGCGCGGGCGAGCCGATCGACGGTTTGGGCGAGGTGTACGCGGAGAAGCGTCTGGATATCAACGGTCAGCCGCTCAATCCCGTTGCCCGGAAATATCCGCGCAATTATATCAACACCGGAATTTCTGCGATTGACGGTTTAAACACGCTGATCCGCGGGCAGAAGCTGCCGATTTTCTCCGGCTCCGGTATGCCGCATGACAAGCTGGCCGTTCAGATCGTCCGGCAGGCGCAGCTGGCCGAGGGTGATGGGAAGAACTTCGGCATCGTGTTCGGCGCGATGGGCGTCAAGAACGACGTCGCCGATTACTTCAAGCGCAGCTTTGAGGAAACCGGCGTCATGGAAAAGGTTGTCATGTTCATCAATCTGTCCAACGATCCGATTATCGAACGGACGCTGACCCCGCGCTGTGCTTTGACGGCCGCGGAGTATCTGGCGTTTGAAAAGAACATGCACATTCTGGTCATCTTAACGGATATGACCTCATATTGCGAGGCGCTGCGTGAAGTGTCCAGTTCCAAGGGTGAGATTCCGGGCCGTAAGGGATATCCGGGATATCTGTACTCCGATCTGGCTTCGCTGTATGAAAGAGCGGGGATTGTCGAGGGCGTGGAAGGCTCGGTCACGCAGATTCCGATCCTGACGATGCCCAACGACGACATCACCCATCCGATTCCGGACTTAACGGGCTATATCACCGAGGGCCAGATCGTACTGGACCGCTCGCTGCATCAGACCGGGATTTATCCGCCGATCGGCGTGTTGGCTTCCTTGTCCCGTCTGATGAAAGACGGCATCGGCGAAGGCTATACCCGCAAGGATCATGCCGACGTGTCCAACCAGCTGTTCGCCTGCTATGCCAAGGTGCAGGACGCGCGCTCGCTGGCTTCGGTTATCGGCGAGGATGAGCTGTCGGATATGGATAAGAAATACATGGCGTTCGGCCGGCTGTTTGAGAAGGTCTTCGTCGGTCAGGGCTTTGATTCCAAGCGTTCGATCAACGAAACGCTGGATCTGGGCTGGGCGCTGTTGTCCACGCTGCCGATCGAAGCGCTGGATCGTCTGGATCCGGAAGTCATCAAGGGAAATTACGATCCGAAGCGGGCCGCGCGGATGCTGAATCTAAGCGGTCAGGAGTAGGCTTATGGAAAACAAGGTATTCCCGACCAAGGGCAACCTGATCGCGTCCAAAAAGTCGCTGGCGCTGGCCCGGATGGGCTATGATCTGCTGGACCGCAAACGGAACGTGCTGATCCGCGAAATGATGCAGTTAGTCGATAAAGTTAAAATGCTGCGTGACGAGATTACCCAGAGCTATGCGACGGCGTATTATCTTCTGCAGCAGGCCAACGTCTCAACCGGCATTATCTCCGATATCGCCGCCAGCGTGCATGTCGAAACCGGCGTGCATGTCACCTACCGCTCAGTCATGGGCGTTGAGGTGCCGTCCGTCAGCATCGAACCGTCGGAAACGAAAATGGAGTATGGCTTTGAAGGCACGAACTCCCGTGTCGATGAAGCGTACCTGCAGTTTCACCGCGTCAAGGAGCTGACGATCATCCTGGCGGAGGTCGACAACAGCGTGTACCGGCTGGCTAATGCGATCCGCAAGACGCAGAAGCGGGCCAACGCGCTGAAGAATATCAGTATTCCGAATCTGGAAGCGACCGTGAAATTCATCACAGAATCGCTGGAAGAAAAAGACCGTGAGGAATTCTCCCGCCTGAAGGTCATCAAGGCGAACAAGGCGAAGGAAACCGCCGTCGAATAAATGGTAAAAAACCGCAGAAATCCGCAAATAAGGCCGGATTCGCTGCGGTTTTTTTGGGGTTTGGCGTATAATAAGGGACACGAGGGAGGATGAGCGGCAATGCGGATAGGTTTGATCTCGGATACGCACAACGTCCTGCGTCCGCAGGTAATCGAACTGTTAAAAACTTGCGATGCAATCTGGCATGCGGGCGATTTCTGCGAACCGGAAATCTGGGAAGCGCTGAACGCGCTGAAACCGCTGCGCGGCGTGCAGGGCAACAATGACGAAGATCCTTTTTTTGAACGGCTGCCTACTATCGACGAGTTTGACTGCGGAGGGCTGCATATTGCGATGGCGCACAGCCGACGTTCGCTGGATTGCGTGCGGGCTGATCTGAAAATTTTCGGTCATTCCCACCAGTTTTGCGACGAGCAGCTTAAAACGGTGCGCTGGCTGAATCCCGGCAGCTGCGGGCGAAAGCGGTTTAATCTGGAGCTGACGATGATGATATTGACAATTAAGGATCAGAAGCTGCAGGTCGAGCGGATCGATCTTAGCCGCTAAGAAGTCCGGCTGCGGCGAGCTTTGCCGCAGCTTCGACCTTGAACCGGAAATCAAAAAAAGAACGGAACTCTGAAATCAAAGTTCTGTTCTTTTTTCTATGTTTCCGGCAGCCAGGCCGCTTTCATAATGCTCCATGATTTTAAATCATGAAACTTCGCAGCTTACAATCCAGCCAGCTGACGGATCTTGTCTTCGCTTAGCCGCCAGGTCGTCCATTCCGTCAGGCCTTCTGCGCCCAGATTTTGATAAAAGGCGATCGACGGAGCGTTCCAGTTGAGGCATACCCATTCCATCCGGCCACAGCGGCGCTCGACGGCGATTTCCGCCAGCCGTTTGAAGAACGCTTTGCCGTAGCCGCGGCCGCGTTTTTCCTGCAGGACGTACAAATCTTCCAGATACAATCCTTTCCGGCCGACAAACGTTGAGAAGTTGTGGAAATACAATGCAAAGCCAACGACCTGACCGTCCTCCTCACCTAACAGTACTTCCGCCCGGCGTTCGACGAACAGCTGGTCGTAAAGGGTGGCGTCGTCCCAGACGACCTCATCGCTCATTTTTTCATATTCCGCAATCAGCCGGATGAACCGGCTGATCGTCGCGCAGTCTTCCGGCTGCGCCTGTCTGATTGTAAAACCCATGATGTCCCTCCTGATCTCATTCTGGAATCTATTGTACCGAATTTCAGACCGGATGACCATCCCTTTTCTTCCAAAGAGTGCCAGAGGAATGCGGGAATATTCCTCTGCGGGCCGGGAAAACTTCCATTACGCACATCAGGAGGGTCCGGGTCAATGGGTAAATATAAAGTAGAGATCTGCGGCGTCAACACGGCGACGCTGCCGGTTTTAAAGAGTCAGCAGATGACGGAGCTGTTCGTTCAGCTGCAAAACGGCGATTTGTCAGCCAAGGAGAAGCTGATCAACGGCAATCTCAAGCTTGTTCTGTCGATCGTCCAGCGCTTTGCGCACCGCACGGAAAACATGGACGATTTGTTTCAGATCGGCTGCATCGGACTGATCAAGGCGATTGATAATTTCGATCTTTCCCATGAAGTCCGCTTTTCAACCTACGCCGTCCCGATGATCATCGGCGAGATCAAGCGTTATCTGCGGGACAACCAGATGATCCGGGTCTCGCGGCATCTGAAGGATCTGGCATACAAGGTATTGAAGGAAAAAGAAGCGTTCATCCATGCGAATCAGCGTGAGCCTTCGCTGGCGGAACTGGCGGAGATCATGGGCGTCAAGGAAAAAGAGATCGCCGAAAGTCTGGAATCGCTGCAGAGCGTCGTCAGCATCTTTGAGCCGATCTACAACGACGACGGCGACACGTTGTACCTGCTGGATCAGATCAAGGATGATCACGATGAGATCGGCAAGCTTTCCAGTCTGATCGCACTGAAGGAAAGCATGAAGCATTTGAGCGATAAGGAAGCCCAGATTATCAACAAGCGCTACTATCAAGGCCAGACGCAGACAGAAATCGCCTCTGAACTGGGAATTTCCCAGGCCCAGGTGTCGCGCCTGGAAAAAAGCGCGCTGCAATGTCTGAAAAAGAATTTCTGACCCTTTTCGATTTTTTTAGAGTCGATTCGATCGTTTGCACAAAAATCCGCCGGCGGCATACACTGAAAACAGGTGATAACTATGAAATTCAGTGAACTGCAGGACAAACAGGTCGTCAATGTTCAGGACGGCACCCTGATCGGCCGCGTCGAAGATTTGGACGTATCGCTGACCAACTACCAGGTTCAATCGTTTCTCGTCGGCAGGAATACCGGCTGGCTTCGTTCGTTGTTCGCGTTTTTATTTCCGCCGGCGCGGATCATCGTCTGCCTGGATCAGGTCGTCAGCGTCGGTGAAGATGTGATCCTGATCCATCCGCGGACCAAGAGCGGCAAGGGGAAGGAGTAAACGGCTGGAAAGCTTTGGAAAACAGAAGCCGGAATTTCGTTCTTTTTCGCTAAAATTCGTGTGAAAAAGGCGGTTGAAATCCTTTCATTTCTGTGAACTCGGTATTCCCTTGCGCAGATTTATGATATAATGAACGAGAACTAAAGGAAGGTGCAAACCATGGGAGTATTAGATAAAATGAAGAATTTCATCGCTCCGGTCGACGATGATTACGATGAGGAAGAACTGGAAGTAGAAGAAGACGAGATCGCCGCGCCCGTCAAATATGAACAGCCGCAGACAAAAGGTGTGACCAGAATCGCTTCAGATACGAAAATGGTTTTGTTTGAACCGCGTTCGTTTGACGAAGCCGAGGAAGTCGCGAAGCATTTGAAGGAAAGACGCGCCGCCGTCGTTAATCTGCATCGGCTGCAGCGGGAGTACGCGCAGCGCACGATCGACTTTTTAACGGGCGTCGTGTTCGCGCTGGATGGAACGATTCAGAAAATCGGCCACAACGTCATTCTGTGCACCCCGAAGTCCATTGCCGTCCACGGTGAAATCAGCCTGGACAGCGATGAGGAATAGTGCGGACCCCGCATTTTTCGGAGTCGGACGAAGCCGCGCTGCAGGCCCGGCTGGAAGACTGGATTGATCAGTGCAGGACGCGCCGCAAGCCGGTGCGCTCCTGTTTTCTTTCGCCTTCCCAACAGGAAGCGCTGAAACCGTTTCTGCCGTGGGATCTGGCGTATCGCTGGGACGGCGGTTGTGCGGAGGCCCAGCGGAAAAAGCTGATTCTGGCTCCGGAGGAAGACGCGTGCGTCAGCGATATCGTCTGTTTGACCGCACGGATTTCGGATAAATTTGTGCAGATCAAGCATCCTGACGTCTTAGGCGCGCTGATGAACCTGGATCTCGACCGCTCGCAATTTGGGGATCTGTGGGTTGAGCCGGGTCGGATTGTGATCTACACCAGCGAAGAGCTGGCGGATTACGTCTGTATGAACCTGACGCGGATTCATAAGCTGTCGATCCGTCTGGAACGCTCGTCGATGATGTATGAGCCGGTCGTAAAGAAGCAGGCGCTGACGGTGATCGTCACGGCGCTGCGGCTGGACTGCGTGATCGCGGGATTATGCCGGATGTCACGGGCGAAGGCGCAGGATTGGATCCGGGCGCAGAGAGTGTCGGTGAATCACAAAATTCTTGATGAATGCGACTTTCTGTGTCATAATGAAGACACGATTTCCGTGCGCGGGTACGGGCGTTTTGTGCTGAAAGGCCAGCGCGGTCAGACCCGCAGCGACCGGATCGTCGCTGAATTTGAACAGTATGTTTAAAAGGAGGGATTTCTTTGGAACCGGGAACGCCGAAATTCCGAGTGATGAAAAACGGATACGACCGCTTTGCCGTCGACGACGCGGTTGACCGGTATGTCCGGGAAATTGATTCTCTGAAAAAACAGCTGGATCTGACCAGCCGTCAGATCCAATCCGCCAACGAACAGCTGGCGGTGATCCGTCAGCGTTATCAAACGTTGGTCAGCGAACTGACTGTGAAGGAAAAGGCGGCCGACGATATCGCGCGCCTGGCCCTCAAGGAAGCCAACACGATCATCGAAACCGCGCAGAACAACGCGGACGCGATCGTAAGCGAAGCCTTGACGACCGCCCGGATCATCCTGAACGACCTCTCGCGCATCGCGTCGGAGGCGACGGAGATGAAGGGCGATATGCAGGAACAGCTGTCCTCGCTGATGGGGATGCTGGATCAGTTTGAAATTCCGCCGGTTCCGAAATCGGAATGGCTGAATCAGGAAAAGCTTTGATGCAGGACGCGCCGGTTCCACGGCAACGGGAGTGCAGAGAGTCTGCGGGTTGGTGAAACGCAGAACCCCGGGTGGACAGGACATCACCTGCGAGCTGTCTTTTTGAAATGAGTAGGAAAGACCGCGGCTCGGCGTTATGAGAGAAGCGCATTCTTCCCCTGAGGGCGGAAGGGTGAACAAAGGTGGTACCGCGCAGAACTGCGTCCTTTTCTAAGGGCGCTTTTTTATTGTTGAGGAGGTAGAGGACATGGATTACAAAAACACACTGCTGATGCCGAATACGAAGTTCGAGATGAGAGGCAAGCTGCCGACGAAAGAACCCGGCTATCAGACCCGCTGGAAAGAACAGGACATCTATGAAAAAATGCTGGCGAAGCGCGAGGGCTGCGAAGCGTTTGTGCTGCATGACGGGCCGCCGTATGCCAACGGCGACATCCATCTGGGCCACGCGTTAAACAAGATTTTAAAGGACGTCATCGTGCGCTCGCATTACATGGCCGGCTACAAGGTGCCGTACATCCCGGGCTGGGATACCCACGGTCTGCCGATTGAAACAGCGATCACCAAGCTGGGCTACGACCGCAAGAAGATGGAGCTGTCGGCATTCCGCAAGCTTTGTTACGATTATGCTCTGGAACAGGTTGAACGGCAGAAAGCCGGTTTCCTGGCGTTGGGCGTGGTCGGTGATTACGATCACCCTTACATCACATTAAAGAAGGAATTTGAAGCACATCAGATCCAGATCTTCGGTCAGATGGCGATGGACGGTCTGATCTACAAGGGCTTAAAGCCAGTCTACTGGTCCCCATCCAGCGAATCGGCCTTAGCGGAAGCGGAAATCGAATACAAGGACATCAAGTCGCCGACGATCTTCGTCAAGTTTGCGGTGAAGGACGGCAAAGGTCTCCTCGATAACGAGACTTCGTTTGTGATCTGGACGACGACGCCGTGGACGATCCCGGCCAACCTGGCGATCTGTCTGAATCCGGAGCTGACCTACGCGTTAGTGGACAGCGAAAAGGGCAAGCTGATCGTATTGGAAGAACTGGTCGACACGCTGTGGGCCAAGTTCGGATTGGAAAAGAAAGACATTATCAAGACCTTCAAGGGCCGCGAGCTGGAGATGATCACCTGCCAGCATCCGCTCTACGACCGTGAGTCGTTAGTCATCCTGGGCGATCACGTCACCGCCGACGCCGGCACCGGTTGTGTTCATACAGCTCCGGGCTTCGGTGCGGACGACTTCTTTGTCGGCCAGAAATACGGCCTGCCGGCTTACTGCAACGTTGATGAGCACGGCTGCATGATGGAGGACGCCGGGGACTGGCTGAAAGGTCAGTACGTCGATGACGCCAACAAGACCGTTGCCAATCGCCTGGACGAGTTGGGCGCGCTGCTGAAGCTGGAATGGATCACCCACTCCTATCCGCATGACTGGCGGACGAAAAAACCGATCATTTTCCGTGCCACGACGCAGTGGTTCGCTTCGATCGACAAGATCCGCACCGAGCTGCTTCAGCAGATCGACAACGTTGACTGGATTCCGAAGTGGGGCCAGCAGCGTATGCACAACATGATCGCCGACCGCGGCGACTGGTGCATTTCCCGCCAGCGCGCCTGGGGCGTTCCAATTCCGATCTTCTACAATGAAGACGGTACGCCGATCATGGAAAAAGCAGTCTTTGAACATGTCGCCGATCTGTTCCGTGAGCATGGAAGCAATATCTGGTTTGAGAAGGACGCGAAGGAGCTGCTTCCGGAAGGCTACACCAATCCGGCATCCCCGAACGGTGAATTCACAAAGGAAACCGACACGATGGACGTCTGGTTTGACTCCGGTTCCTCGCATACCGGCGCGATGATCGAACGCGGCCTGGGCTATCCGGCCGACCTGTACTTTGAAGGCAGCGACCAGTACCGCGGCTGGTTCAACTCGTCGCTGATCGTCGGCACCGCCGTGCATGGACAGGCGCCGTACAAGCAGGTGTTAAGCCATGGCTTTGTCATGGACGGCAAGGGCGTCAAGATGAGCAAGTCGCAGTGGAACGCTGTTGCGCCGGGTGAAATCACGAAGAAATACGGCGCTGATATCCTGCGTTTGTGGGCAGCCAGCGTCGATTACCAGGCCGACTGCAGCATGTCCGAGGAAATTCTGAAGCAGATCAGTGAGAACTACCGCAAGGTCAGAAATACGTTCCGCTTCTTACTGGCAAATATCAACAACGAAGATGACTTCACAAAAGCCGACCTCGTTGCGGTCAGCGAGCTGCCGAAGCTTGATCAGTACATGCTGGCGCTGCTCGACGAGGTTAACGCGAAATGCCAGCTGGCCTATCAGGAATATCGCTTCTCCGACGTTACAACGCTGCTGACAAATTTGATGACGAATGAATTCTCGGCTTATTATCTCGATTTCACCAAGGATATCCTGTATATCGAGAAGAAGGACTCCCCGCGCCGACGTCAGGTTCAGACTGTGCTGTATCACGCAGTCAACGTTTTAGTCCGGCTGTGGGCGCCGATTCTTGTCCATACTGCGGAGGAGGTCAACGATTTCTTTAAGGGTGAGGAAGAAAGCATTCATCTGGGCCGGTTTGCGGAACCGTTTAACATTGCGGACGCCGAAGCCTTAAAGGCCAAGGTCGGCCGGCTGATGCAGATCCGTTCCGATATCTTTAAAGCGTTGGAAGAAGCCCGCGCGGAGAAGGTCATTGGCAAGTCATTAGAGGCGGAAGTGCTGGTCAACGTCAGCGACGAGGACCGCGCCTTGATCGCGGAGCTGTGCGGCGATCAGTTCCACCAGTGGCTGATTGTCTCGAAGGTCAGCTTCTCAATCGACGAGCTGAAACCGTATGACGTCTGCCAGGTTGAAATTGTCAAGGCAGAAGGCACGGTCTGCCCGCGCTGCTGGAATATTTCCGATCAGGCCGATGAGGAAGGACTGTGTCCGCGCTGCCGCAAGGTGCTCGGCCTGTAAGTCTTGTTCACTCATTTAAGATCCCGTTCGCGGGGTCTTTTTTATCCCTTTCTCTAACGATGGAATTTTTATTCCTTAACGTGAACGCCTGCTTTGTCAGAACAGAAAAAGCAGGAGCGGTCCGCGGAAAAAAGCAGGTGAGAGATAGACAAAAGGGCACGAAAGTCCACGGTTTTTTCATTTCTTTGTTCAGCGGAATCTGATATAATCATTAAGATAAGGAGGATCCGTATGCTGCTGAACTATTTCACGCCTGCGCTTTATCTGAAAAGCTATGAAGATCTGGATCCCGCCTGGTTAGTGCGGCGGAAGATCCGGCTTTTAATCTTAGATATCGACAACACGCTGGCGGCGCACGATGAACAGGTCGCCGGCGACAAAGCCAAAGCATTCGTCCATAGACTCAAGGACGCCGGCATTCAAGCCGTTGTCATGTCGAATAACAACAAGGAACGTGTCAGCCGGTTTGCGGCGAGTCTGGATGTGCCGTATTATTATTTTTCAACGAAACCGCTGAAGCGGACGTATAAGAAGGTGTTGCGCGATACCGGCCTGAAGCCGGATCAATGCGCGGTGATCGGCGATCAGCTGCTGACGGATATCCTCGGCGGCAGCCGGATGGGCTTGACGACGATCTTAACGACGCCCTTAGTCACCCGGGATATCCCCTGGACCAAGCTGAACCGGGTGGTTGAAAATCAGGTGTACCGTCTGTTGGAGCATGAAGAAATCTTGAAAAGGGGAGACTATGATGAGTGAAAGATGCCAGGGCTGCGGCGCGCTGCTGCAGCACGACCGTCCCCAGGAGGCTGGGTATACGCCCAAAGCGGGCAGTGCGCTGTGTCAGCGCTGCTTCCGGCTGACCCATTACGACGACCTGCAGTTTTCGATGCGGGAAGGGATTGATCCCGACCGGATTCTGGCGCAGATCCACGCGATGGACGCGCTGATTTTGTGGGTGGTTGATCTGTTCGATTTTGAAGCAAGTTTGCTGGAAGGCATGAACCGGCATCTGTTCGGCAAGGACGTCATTGTCGTCGGCACCAAGCGCGACCTGCTGCCGGAAACAGTGGGCAGCGAGAAGCTGGCGAAGTTTGTGTACGGCCGACTGAAGGAGCTGGGCATCCATGTCAAGGGTCTGGTCGTGACCGGTAAAAATATTCCCGGCGGACCGGAGGAAGTGCTGCGGGCGATCGAATGGGCCAAAGGCAAGGACGTCGTCGTGATGGGCATGGCCAACGCCGGCAAGAGTACGCTGCTCAACGCCCTGATGGACAAACCCCAGCTGACCAGCTCACGTTATCCCGGCACCACGCTGGACTTCAATCCGCTTGACATCCACGGCGTCACGGTGTATGACACGCCAGGCTTGACGCCGCGCAATTCGATGCTGCTGCACCTGGACGAAGAAGATCTTAAAACAGTGCTGCCGGCGAAGGCGGTCAAACCGGTCGGCTTCCAGCTGCGCGGGGATCAAAGCTTCGCGGTGGGCGGTTTGTGCCGGATCGATTTACTCGGCTGCGAACATGTCTCGGCCGTGTTCTACTGCAGTAATCTTCTTGAGCTGCACCGCGGCCGCGCAGATAAGGCGGATGAGCTGTGGGATCGACATTACGGCGAGCTGCTGCGGCCGATTCCCGCCGGGATGCCGTATGCCGAATGGACGAGCACCGTCCTGACGCCGCTGGGGGTGAAGGAAGACATCGTCATTCCGGGCGTCGGCTGGATGTCCTTAAGCGGAACATGCGGTCAGATTCGCGTAACCCACCCGCAAACATTGGAAATCAAACACAGAAAGGCAATGATATAAATGTTAACGAACAAACAAAAAAGCGCGCTGCGTTCGATGGCGAACACGCTGCGCCCGATCTTTCAGGTCGGCAAGGAAGGCGTTTCCTATAACCTGATCAATACGCTTTCCGATGCGCTGGAGGCACATGAATTAGTCAAGCTCAATGTCTTAAAGAGCTGTCCGGACGACGTCCGGCAGGTCGCTCTGGATCTGGCCAGCGGCACACATGCCGAAGTCGTTCAGATCATTGGCAAAACGATCGTGCTGTACCGCGAAAGCCGCGAACACCGCAGGATCGAGCTGCCGCGATGAAAATCGGTTTATTGGGAGGCACCTTCGACCCGATTCACAACGGTCATCTGGCAATCGCGAAAACCGCGCTCAAACGCCTGCGACTGGATCAGGTCTGGTTTGTCCCGTCGCTGAAAACGCCGTTGAAGGACCGGGAACTGACACCCTTTGAGCTGCGTGTGACGATGATGGAAAAGGCGCTGCGGCCCTATCGCAAAATGAAGCTCTGTCTGATTGAAAAAGATCTGCCGACGCCCTCCTATACGATCACAACGGTGAAGACGCTGAAAAAACAATATCCGGACGACGAATTTGTCTGGATCATCGGCGACGATCAATATGCCAATCTCGATCAATGGAAAGCGGTCGACGAACTGCGCCGGCTCGTACAATTCGCCGTCTTCAGCCGTCAGGGAATCGCGGTCAAGCAGCCGGGATTTCTGTATGTTGAAAACTTTTCACATCCCGCTTCGTCCACAGCTGTCCGCCAGGGCGCCTTTAAGGATGTGCCGAAGGCTGTCCGGCAGGTAATGCTGGAAACGGGGCTGTATGTCGAGGAGATTGCGAAGGCGTATTGTCACCCACGCCGCTATCAGCACTGCGTCACGATGAGCGCGCTGGCGGTCGAGCTGGCGAAAGCGCATGGGGTGAATCCGCGCAAAGCCTACGTTGCGGGCATGCTTCATGATCTCGCCAAAGGCCTGGATGAAGAAACGGCGCGCGGCTGGATCGAAGTGTACTGGCCGCAGGCCCGGGATCAGGCGTGGAAGATCTGGCATCAATACATCGGGGCGACCTGGCTGAAAACCCGGCTGTATCTTTACGATCAGGAAATTCTGGAAGCCGTGGCGTGGCATACGACGGGCGAGGGCAAGAGCGATCTGGCGAAGATCATCTACATCGCCGATAAGATCGACCCCGGCCGCGGTTATGATATTACCCGTCAGAAAGCGGTGTGCCTGCAAGATCTGGATCAAGGCTTTCGTCTGATCCAGCAAGAACAGAAAGCTTATTTACGCAAGGAGGGATTGAATGTCTGAATTACTGCAGAAAGTCGTCCACGCGGCGGATCAGCGGCTGGCGGAAGATCTGGTCGTGCTGGATTTCCGCGGCCACAGCCCGTTTACCGATTACTTTGTGATCGCCTCGGCGAAGAATGAACGGATGGCCGATTCGATCGTCGATCACGTGATTGAGGAAGCTGAAAAAGCCGGCTATGCCGTGCGCAACGTCGAAGGCGGTCAGGGCAGCCGGTGGCTGTTAGTCGATTTGTACGAGATCGTACTGCACGTTTTCGTCGGCGAAGAACGCCAGGTATATAATCTGGAAAAGCTGTGGGGCGATCTGCCGCGGGTTGAGGTTCAGCCATGAGCTATGACAGTCTTGCGGCCTATTACGACGCGCTGGTGAAGGATGAGGAAGCGACGGCCGCCTGGCTGGATTACACCCGGCGCTATTGTGCGCCTGGCCCGCTGCTGGAGCTGGCGTGCGGCAGCGGCGAGATTTCCATCGCGTTAGCCAGGGCCGGCTACACCGTCGACGCCACGGACTTATCCCCGTCCATGATCGCTGCTGCCCAGGTCAAACCGCATCCGGATTCGATTACCTTCCGCGTGATGGATATGCTGGAAATGGAAACGAAGCAACCGGTACAGGCTGTGGTATGTTATTGCGACAGTCTGAATTATCTAACTTCGCTCGATCAGGTTGCGCAGTTTATCCAGAAGGCGGCGGCTTTGTTAAAAAACAGCGGCGTGCTGTTGTTCGATATGCACACCCAAGAGCGACTGAATGAGTTCGCCGAGGAATATATTGAAGAAGGAATGTTGGGGGATACGCCGTATCAATGGACGATCCTCAGCGACGAGGATCGGATTTACCAGCATTTTGCGTTCTGGACGCCGCAGGGACTGCGCGAGGAACATCATGTCCAGACGGTCTTCGATCCGTTAGCCGTGCGCTGGCTGATGGAAGAAGCCGGCTTCGACGTGGAAATCATGACGGATTTTACACAACCGGGTATTCAGCCCGGTGAAAAATTGTTTTACGCAGGGAGGAAGAAAGTATGATCGCGATTATCGGAGCGATGAAGGTAGAGATTGACGCGCTGCTGGATCGGATGAGCGAGGTTCAGGCCTGTCCGGTGCAGAAGATTTCGTTTTATACCGGGAAACTGGCAGGCGAGCCGGTCGTTGTTACCCAAAGCGGCGTTGGCAAGACGCTGGCGGCGATGAGCACGACGCTGTTATTGGAGCATTTCGATGTCGACGGCGTAATCAACATCGGCACGGCCGGCGGATTACTGGAAAATCAGGAAGTGCTGGACGTCGTCATCTCGACGCGGATCGCGCATCACGATGTTAACGTGCCGGGCTGGAATCATGGCTTCGGACCGGATAATCCGTGCTGCTTTTCCGCCGATGAACGGTATGTCCAGGCGGCCGGCGAAGTCATTCAGCAACAGGACCGGGCCTGGATCGGGCCGGTGGCTTCCGGCGACTGCTTCGTCAATACGCCTGAACAGGTCGAGCGGATTCTGCGCGACTATCCGCAAGCCTTGTGCGCGGAAATGGAGGCGGCCTCGATCGCTCAGGTGTGCGCGCATTACGGCGTACCGTTTGTCGTCGTTCGCTCTCTGTCGGATATCACGCTCAAAGAAGGCAATGAGATGACCTTCGAGGAATACGCGCAGAAAGCGTCGGCCCGCTCGGCTAATTGGTGCGAAAAGCTCGTTGTGAAGCTGGCTGAGCGCTCATGAGCGAAACGCTTCGATTTTGGCTTGAGCGGATCATGACCGTGGAGTTCTGGGTCGAGGCGCTCTCGGCGTTTAAGGATCTGGGGCCGCTGGCGCCGATCTGCTTGGCCTTAGTGGAATCGTTGATCCCGGCGCTGCCGCTGGTGGCGATTGTCACGATCAATATCAGCGCTCACGGCGCAATTTTAGGTTTTTTGTATTCCTGGGTGGGAACGACGCTCGGTTCACTGATCGTCTTCCTGTTCTTCCGCCGCATTGTCAAACGCAAGCTGATGCCGTGGTTCAGCCGCAGGGCGTCAATTCAGAAAGCGCTTGACTGGGTGGCTGAGCGCAACGCCGCGGTTCTGTTTATTCTGGTGTCGCTGCCGTTTACGCCCAGCTCGTTTATCAACATCGCGTTCGGTTTATCTGATTTTGACGAACAGAAGTTCATCAAGACGCTGATCGCCGCCAAGCTGATTATGATGCTGGGGCTGAGCTTGTTCGGCAAAACCCTGAGTATTTCCTTTACCCGGCCGGTCTATCTGATTTTAGCTGTTGCGATCTTGGCCGCGTTGTACCTCATCTCCGCACATTTTCGCAAGAAGCACGGATTATGAATCCTGAACTCATTAAAATGAAACGCAAAGATAAAAACGCAGCGTAAGCGATCCCGCTTACAGAGCCGGCAGGCAGCCCGGCTCCATTGCAAGATGGAAGTAACCTTCTCTGCTTCGGGTCTTCCGTTCTTTCAGCTTCGACAGCGGCGCGATCAGGAAAAAGAAAACCGGTTCGCGCTGAAGCAGAAGCAACGAAAAGCAAAGCACCGGGGGAAATCACCCGGGCCGATCAAAAAAAGGATGTCTGATTTCATCTGCGGAGACGCTCTCCGGGAAATCAGACATCCTTTTGCTTGGTTTTAAGCGATCACCGGGTGAATTGGCCGCTTATGCATGCTTGTTGACGATGCGGGTTTCCGTTTCGCCGCTTTCCAGATCGATCATGCGGACAAACAGGGAAACCTTGTTGTCCGGATTCAGATTATCCCACAACAGCGTGGTCAGTGCGTCCAGCGAATCCGGGATTTCCACGCGCTTGGGTTCGCCCTCAAAGCTGGGCAGCGGATCCCCGTCGTGCATGTAGGTGTGAATGAAATGACCTTCACCCGCCAGCGGATTTTCGTATGCGAAGGTGTAGCGGTGGCAGGACTGCGGATTGCCGTCGCTGCTTTTTAAGATCGACAGCGCATAGTTGAATTGGCCGTTTTCGATATGCAGGATCCCGGAGATCCGCGGCGTGAAGTTCGGTCCGTCCGGCTCGAATTCCCGGCTGCGCAGCGCCTGTTCAAACGTCAGCTGCCTGTCCATGCCGGCGTAGATCGTATCGGTCTGATCGCCGTTGGTGACGATCGTCTTGTTGCCCAGAACGCGCACCGGCGCATAAATGATCAGCGACGGATCGGTCAGCTTTGAGGGATCGTAAGCCTGCGTGCGGATCCCCTGTCCGTCTGTGACAAAGATGCGGTTGCGGCTGTTTTCACTGCGGCCCATGATGAAGTACGCGGCTGCCGCTTTGCGGCCGTCCGGCGTCTTGCCCAGCACGATGCCCCGTCCCGGGTAGGTGTTCTGTTGAAGATCCTCTTTGAGTGAGATTTTTTGCATAAATTTCCTCCCTAAATTCAACGGGAATGACTCCCGGCCCAGGCGGTCGGCTGTTTCAGAATTGTGCTCCCTGTGGTTATTCCACTGATCCGCCAGTTGCACATCCACCAAAAAGTTTAGACTATTCTTACAAAAAAAACAAGCGCCGGAAAAAAGAAAAGTCCTGAAATTCAGGACTTATTCCGGTTGTTCGATCAATTCTCCCTGATCTTCAATTTCGCCGGTCCAGATGCCGTTGTCGATCATCCACAGCTTCAAGCTCTGGGCGTCGATCGGATCTTCCTTGTTCCAGCTGAGAACGCTGTTAACCGTCTGTACGCCATCGTCGGCGACACTCAGAGAAACAAACGCCGGATAGCTTTCAAAGCCCCACTGGCTCTTCAGCTTGGCGGCTGGGTAATTTTCACCCAAGCTGGTCAGATCATAAAATTCAAATGCGTCCAGCGCGGTTGTTTTCAGCTCCTGCGCCAATGGCTTGAAGACATATTCGTTGATATAAGCGCAATCGTCGTTGTCCGGACGGCAGAAATAGATATGATGCAGTCCGGGTTCCAATGCCGGTTGGGCAGAAGCCGCTGCGGGCGCTGCGTTGTCAGCGGGTTCCACGGAGCGAAGATTATCCGTCGACTGGGCAGCGCTTAAATAGCTTTCCTCAATGCCCGTGGCGGCTTTCGGTTCCAGCGCCCGATAAGAAAACAACGTAGCGCTGCTGAGAAAAAGGAATCCCATGGATCCGATCATCAGTTTCTTTAACACATCATCACGCTCCTCAAATGCCCAATCATCATATCATGTTTCATCTGGTTTTGCAAATTCAGTCCCGCTGAAACAAGCACTGTGAATCTTTACCTTTACGGCAAAGAGGGGTCAGGTTCATTGTTTCAGCCGGCTGAATTTGGTATAATAAGGACCACAGAGGTGAAGACCATGAATTCTAAGCGGATCCGGTCGCTGCTGCTGTCAGCGGCGCTGCTTTTCGTTTTATTTTTAAGCTGGTTTATCGGCCGGTCGATATTTGTTCAGGGACCGTACATCAAGGATCGCAGCGCGGATCTGCGGCTGCATCGGCAGTTAATGGAAGCGATGCGCGCACCTGCGGGCGAGCTGGTCAACCGCTACGCGCTGAATGAGGTAACGTATATATCGCGCGTCACCTCGCTGTCGAAGCAATGGATCGTGTGGTACGACGATCAGCTGAACATCAAGGCGCAGATGGAAGAAGCGCAGATCGACGCAGCGCAGGCTTTAGCGATTGGAGAACAAAACGGAATCGCTGCTTCGGCAATTCAATTCGGCTGGGTCAAGGACCGTCCGGCAATTATCGTCGAGGACCAGAACCGCGAGCTGGCGCTCGACGCTGCAACGCTGGAAAAATTAATGTTGTATGAAAAGAGGTAAAGGATGAAGGCATGGTGGAAACAGCCGTATATCAACCGGCTGCAATGGATCCTGGAGCATTACGAATGGTTCGGGTTTTCCGAGAAGGAAGGACTGGTCGTGCTGATGATCGAATATCTGAACACATGTCAGATCGCGATCACGCCGGCGCTGTTGGAACAGAAGACGGGACTGACCAAGGAAGCGCTGGACCAGGCGTTAAGCGTCTTGTGCGCGAAGAAATATCTGGAACTGAAAGCGGGCCGTTCCTCCGTCAGCTTCAGCCTGGACGGACTTTACAGCGCGGACACGGCGAAATCACAGAAGGCGATGGAACAGCCGGTGTTCGATTTGTTTGAAGGCGAATTCGGGCGGCCGCTGAATTCCAACGAGCTGATGACGCTGCAGGATTGGGTCAGCCGGTATGATTCGTCGGTTCTGGTCAAAGTGCTGAAAGAAGCGAGTATGTATCAGAAGCTGAATTTCGCGTATATGCAGCGGATTTTATCAGAATGGCAGCGCAAAGGCTGGATCGGGCAGGATGGCCGGGAGGTAAGAAATCATGAAAGTGGATGAAATTTTAGCGGCGCTGACGGCGATGTTTCCCGATGCGCATTGCGAGCTGAATCACCGCAACCCGTTTGAACTGGCGGTCGCCGTCGTGCTGTCCGCGCAGACAACCGACGTGTCTGTCAATAAGGTCACGCCGCGGCTGTTTGAAAAATATCCGACGCCCGAGGCGCTGGCGGAAGCGCCGCTGGAAGACATTGAAGATTGTATCCGCCGGATCGGTTTATATCATAATAAAGCAAAAAGCATTCAGGGACTGGCGCGCGGCGTCGTCGGGCAGTTCGGCGGAGTGATGCCGCAGACGATGGAGGAACTGACAAGTCTGCCGGGAGTTGGCCGCAAGAGCGCCAACGTCATTATGTCGGTGTGCTTCGGGATGCCGGCGATCGCGGTGGATACGCATGTAGAGCGTGTTTCCAAGCGGCTGGGGCTGGCCGCGCCGAAGGATACCGTGCTGGAGGTGGAAAAGAAACTGATGCGCAAGCTGCCAAAAGCGCAATGGTCGCATGCGCACCATCTGTTTATTTTCTTCGGCCGCTATTTCTGCAAGGCCAAAAACCCGCAGTGCCAAGATTGTCCGTTTACTTCTTTCTGCCGCGAGTATAAAGCTCAGCAGAAACAGGCTGAAAAACTGGCCGCCAAGAAAGCGGCCCCGATCAAAGCCAAAGCTTAAATTAAGTGTTAAAATGAAAAAACAAGTCAAAGGCGCAGGTGATGAAAACCCGCGCCTTTCTTTTCGATTGAATTCAGTGAAATCCAATAGGATAAACCGATGAGCTTCCGGCAGAAAGTCATCCTCTCGGAAATTGACCAGAAGGATCGTCGGAAACTCTTATTTGCCCTTGAACAGCTTGAAGCCTTTCGGCTTTTCCAGTTCTTTGAACGCCTGATCCATCCAATCCGGATGGCGGCCTTCATCCTTGGCCATATTCAGCCATTTCAGCGCTTCCTCGCGCTTGCCGGTTTTCCAGTAATGGTAGGCCAGGACCGTGTGGAACCATGGCGTGTCGTAGCCTTTTTCCAGGGCTTCCTTTAAATAGACGTCGGCTTTCGGGTGATGACCTAACCGGTCTTCGGTGCAGCCTAACTGCGCCAGCAGCCAGCCGCTTTTTTCCTCACGCAGATGCGCGGCCCGCTGAAAATAATCCAAAGCCTTGTCATACAGTTCCAATTCGCTGTAATTCCAGCCGAATTCCTCATATAAGGAGGCTTCGTCATGATCGTTTGCCTTGCGCAGATGCGCGATTGCTTCACGATGTTTGCCCAGCGGTCCCAGATTGCGCGCCATCATCCAATGGTAATCGCTGCAGTCTTTTTCATCTTCATCAAAGCCCAGCGGGACTTCCTTTAACGCTTCCTCGTATTTTTCCATGCGGTTGTAAACGATCGCCAGCTGATAGTGCGGCCAGCTGTCCGCATACCCCAGTTCCAGACCTTTTTTCAGACTGGCCTCCGCCGCTTCCAGCTGGTTCGTATTTTTATAGGAAATCCCCAGCTGACAATACGTCCAGGCATGATCCGGCTTGAGTTCGATCGACCGCTTCAGATAACCGATCGCTTCCTCGCTGCGGTCGAGCTGATTCAGGCAGTAGCCCGCTTCGCCCAAGACCCAGCGGTCGTCCGTTTCCGGCAAGTTCAGTTTCTCCAACACGGCCAGTTCGTCCTCATAGCGGCTTAATTGCGAGAGAATCCAGGCTTTTTCACGCAAATTCCACGGTTCTTCAAAATCCAGCTGTTTGGCTTTTTCCATCTCAGCCAGCGCCTCGTCGAACTGCTTTAAGCGGCTCAGGGCGTAACCTAATTGGGCGTGTGCCCAGCCGTCTTCCGGATCCATTTCGATTGACCGTTCGAAAAGCTTGCGGCCTTCTTCATAGTGATCCAGCTGAATTTCATTCCAGCCGATTTCATTGACGATCCA
This sequence comes from Holdemania sp. 1001302B_160321_E10, assembly GCF_015552275.1. Taxonomy (NCBI): domain Bacteria; kingdom Bacillati; phylum Bacillota; class Erysipelotrichia; order Erysipelotrichales; family Erysipelotrichaceae; genus Holdemania; species Holdemania sp. 1001302B_160321_E10. Next base: position 106,535 of record NZ_JADNEM010000009.1, read on the forward strand.
CAGATCGTCGCGGCCCAGCTCCTGAGCTTTTTTCAGTTGTTCCATCGCATCTTCGTTGCGCCGCAGCCGGCCGAAGTTCCAGGCTCTTAACGAGTACAGCTCAATGTCCTGTTTGCCTTTTTTTTCGGCGACCGCCAGCTCGGCCAGCGCCTGATCGTAGCGGTCCAGCTGACTGAAGGCGTCGGCCTTGCGGTAATGCAGCCAGTCGTCGTCGCGCCCCATCTCCATCGCTTTTTGCAAGTATTCCAATTCCTTGTCATAAGCTCCGATCCGATGATACAGCCAGGCGCAGTCACTCCAGATCCAGATTTCGTTAATACCGGTGGCCAGCGCTTTTTCATAATTCTCCCGCGCGGCGTCCAGCTGGTCCAGACGTACCTGATTCCAGGCGATCTGGGCCAGTACCCAGCCGTTTTCCGGCTGTTCTTCCAGCAGCTTGAAATACACGTCCAGCGCTTCTTCCTTATGCCCGCCGGCCGCGAGATTCCAGCCTAACTGGGTTTTAACCCAGAACGGATCGTTGTGGGATGCAACCGCTTTTTCATAATATTCGGCGGCTTTGTCATATTCGTTGACCTCTGAATAGTCGTAACCCAGTTGGGCATACAGCCAGGCGTCGTCGCGGCCTAAGCTCAGGGCTTTTTCCAGCAGCGGCAGGGCTTGCCTGGAATCGCCTTTCTGAGAGAGCTGATAGGCTAAATGCGACAGCGCGGAGATGTTGTCCGGATCTTTCTGCAGCGCCAGCTCAAACTGCGGGATTGCGTCCTCTGGCTTGTTCATGTCTTCGTTGACATAGCCGATCTGAACCTCGATCCAGGCATCGTCGCGGCCTAATTCCCTGGCTTTGAGAAAGTGCGGCAGGGCTTCTTCAGGCTTGCCCTGCATCGCGTAGCAGCGGGCCAGCTCGCATTGGCTCCAGATATCCTGATCGTTGATCGCCACGGACTTTTCAAGGTAAGGCAGCGCCTGTTGGGGATGATCGAGCGTGTTGCAGCAGAAGCCCAGTTCGTTGAGCAGCCACAAATCGTCCGGATTGTCCTTGATCAGCTCCTGCAGGATTTCCAATTCGTCTTCCAGCTGATTGACGCGCGAGCAGCTCCAGGCATATTCCTTCATCACCCACAGATCGCGGTAATTCATCGTCAGCGCTTTTTTTAATTCGCTCAGCGCCTGATCCGGCTGTTCCATCCGGTTGTAACAAAAGCCGATCTGAGCGTGGCACCAGCCGTCGGTCTGATCGAAATACAACGCTTCCTCAAAGTAGCCGACGGCTTCCTCGAACTTGTCCAGCTGCGTCAGGGTCCAGCCTTTTTCACGGTACAGCCAGGCGTCGTCGCGGCCTTTCTTTTCCGCCTGATTCAGGTAGTCCAGCGCGGATTCGTGCATTTCCATTTTATTGAGCACCCAGCCTAGCTGGGAGAGAATACCGGCGTCGTCCTGACCTAAGCTCAGCGCTTTGTTTAAACTCCAGAACGCTTCCTGATAGCGTTCGAGCATGCCCAGAATCCAGCCGCGTTCGCTGTAATACCAGGCTTTATCATGAACCTTGGCTTCGTTGGCGTCGAGCGTCAGCAGGGCTTCCTGAATCTGATCTTCATCGACTAATTTCTGAATTTCTTCTTCGATTTTCAAGTTATCAGCTCCTTGTTCTCATTTTAACATAAAAACGGCAGAGCGAATTGAAATTCCTCTGCCGGGATTGATATTAAGACTTTTGTAAGAATACCGAATTAATCCTTGTTCTCATCGTTTTGATCCTGGGTATCCTCGCTTGGCGTTGGATCCGGGGAAGGCGAGGTATCCGGACTTGGATCAGTAGACGGGGTCGGATCCGGCGTTGGCGCCGGCTTTGCCGTACAGCCCTTGATCGGATCGCCCTCATAGCCCTGATTGCAGGCGCAGGCGCCATTGACGACGGACGCGTTGTCGCCGCAGGCAAGACCGACGTACAGCGTGACAGCGAAGCGGGCCTGCCCGATTGTCGACTGCATGAACGTCATCGTTGTCCCGTTGACCTTGACGCCGTTGGAAATAATTTCGTTAGTGCCTTTCTTCGCTTCGTCGGCGACTTCTGTAAAGCTGACGGTGACGCCGTTGGCGCTGGCCCAGCTTTCAATTTCCGCCTTGGTCGCTTTGTCGGATGGGATCGTCAGCTGGATCTCCTTATCTTCAACCTGGATTTCCTTGCAGATCTCATTGCTTCGGTAATTCATATTTTCATACGCGTAGTAGCCGCAGACGTTGACCTTGTCGCCCGGCTTGACGTCGATGTGCTGATCGATGCTGGCTTGTTCGCTGGTTACGTCGAACGAGAAGTCCTGAATGGAAACCTGCGCTTTGTAGCGGATCGGACCGTAGACCCATGTCCAGTCGAACGCGACTGCGCAGTCCGGCGCGTCGTACCACTTGCCGCCGACTTCAATGCCGAGATTTTTGGTGTTCGGCGCGACGGTGAGCTTGCTTGCGTCCGGGTAATCGCCCCAGGTCAGATGCAGGTTGCCGTCAGTGCTCAGGCTGGCGTCGAACGTGCCGATATCCTGAACTGAAGCCTGCAGCGGATCGGCCAGCTTGTTGAATTCCTTCTTGATCATGCCGGTGGTCACGAAGCTGCCGTCCATGCCTTCCAGCACCGCGGTGTACGGATACAGACCCTTGATATGGGTGATCGAGGTCACGCCGTCGGGCTGGGTGATCGCCGGCGGATTCTCCTCGTCTTTATGCAGGACGTCGAGCATCAGCTTGGAGATATTGCCCGGGATGTTCAGTTTGCTTTTCTGCGAATCAAAGTAAGTTTTTTTATCTTTAATCCCTTTTTCATAACCAACCCAGACCGCGTTGGTGTATTTCGAGCTGGATGCGATCATCCACTTATCCTTGGCCGCGCCCTGCGGAATGCCGAATTTCAAGCCGTCGCTGCCCCAGTCGGTCGTGCCGGTCTTGCCGTAAATCGGATAACCGCGCTTTAAGATCTGCATGTAGTTGGAATACGGGCCATAAACCGCCTGGTACATCAGATGCGAAGCCAGATAAGCGGATTCGGCGCTGATGACCTGGGTTCCGGAATAATCCGGAACGACCGGCGAGGTGCCGTCTTTGAACTCGATCTTGGTAATCGTGTGGGGCTTGATGTAGCTGCCGCCGTTGATCATCGTGGCATGCGCACCGGCCATTTCAACCGTACTGGCTTCGTAGGTGGAGCCGCCGATCGCATAGCCGACGTTGAATTCGTCCTGGGTGACGCGGCTGAAGCCGAGGTTTTGCAGATACTGCACGACCTTCTTGCTTCCGATCGCGTCGATGACTTCCTGCAGCGTTTTTAACGCCGGGGTATTCAGCGAGTTGCCGACGGCGTATTCCAGCGGAATATCGCCATAGTAGCGGCCGTTGAAGTTCTTGACGACCTTCGTCGTCCCGGCGTAATTAAACGGGGCGTCGGTGACTGTGTGGGACGTTGCCCAGCCGAGGTTTTCAAAGGCCAGCGCATAGGATAAGAACGGTTTGACCGCGGAACCCGGCTGCTTGTACTGATCGGTCGCATGGTTGAGCAGCAGGCTGCCGCCGCCGGCGTAATTGCGTCCGCCGCCGATGCCGACGATCTCGCCGGTCTGGTTGTTCATCGAGACGATCGCGATTTCCATCAGGTCGTCCGGGAATTCCACGTTGGTTTTGCCAGCCTGGATGTCGTCGATCTGCGTCTGGACTTCAGGATCCATCGACGTGTAGATTTTCATCGGCACGACGGTCGGATCCATTCCAGTCAGTTCTTTTGCCTCGGCGATGACCGCGTCGACATAGCTCTGGTATGGCGTGCCGCCGTCGGTGCTGCCCTTATTGACGGAGCTGTCGACCAGCTGATCTTCAATTTTGATCGACTTGGCCAGCTCGGCTTCCTGTTTTGTGATGTAGCCGTGCCGCTGCATCAGGTTGAGCACCGTGTTGCGGCGCTCGGTCGCATAATCGAGATTTTTAAATGGATTGTAGGCGTTGGGGCGGTTGATGATCCCGGCCAGCAGCGCGCTTTCGCTGAGGTTCAGCTCGCTGACGTCTTTGCCGAAGTAATACTCGGCGGCCTTCTGAACACCGCGGATGTTGCCCGAGCCGCCGAAATTCAGCTTGTTTAAATACAGCTCGAAAATCCGCTTTTTGTTTGTCTGTTTCTCCAACTGCATCGCCAGGAAGATTTCCTGAACCTTGCGCTTGACGCCGGCCAGCTTGCTGCGGGCCGCCATCTCGCCGGTTTCATCGTTGGTAAAGTAGGTGTTTTTCACTAACTGCATCGTAAAGGTTGAGCCGCCCTGCGAAAAGCTCAGCGTTTTCAGGTTGGTCAGAAACGCTTTGGCAAAACGCGGCAGGTCGAAGCCGTTATGTTCAAAGTAACGGCTGTCTTCAACGGCCACAAACGCGTCGACTAAGGACGTCGGCATATCCTGGTAGGAAACGTTGGTGCGGATCTGCTGACCGATGTCCTGGATCAGATTGCCGTCCTTGTCAAGGATCTGCGTCGATTCCTTGCTTTCAAAGTTGTTGATGTCGATCTTCGGCGCATCGTTGATCATGCTGCCGATCATCACCATCCCGACGCTGCCGCCGATCAGCCCCAGGATTACGATCACCGAAACGATGATCGTCGCCATGTTCTTGGCGTTGATTTTTCTTCTTTTGACCGTTTTCTTTTTGGCCGCCGGCTTTTTCCTCGGCGGCTGTTTCTGCGTCGTATTCATAGCTCACTTCTCCTTAAAATATAGTTCGTCGATCACCCGCAGATAATGTACCGGCGGGGTCAGCGAATATGGAATCAGAATCCCTTCCTGTACAAACCACGAATAAGGCAGGGATTTCCGTTCGGCCAGACGATACTGCCGGATCATTTTCGCGGCGTCGACATAGTAGGTTTCATCGTAGGCGATAAACCGGACGATGACAAAGGCGATCGCTCCCTGCCGCAGCACCCGCTCCAGATGCTCGATCTGATGCAGATGGATGTGGGAGAAGGGAAAGGATGTTTTCGAGCGTGTTTCCTTCGCCTCAAAGTCAATCGCTTTGCCGCGGTAGACGCCGTTGTAATCGGTTGTGGAAGGAACCTTGAAGTACGCTTCCGTGATTTTGGCAGCGCTGCGCTTGGGATAATCGACCTGCACGATCTGGATCGGCGTGGGTTTCTTGTGGATCACCGCTTTGTCCAGCTGCAGGTAGTATTCATTGGTCTTATTCAGATCATTTTCCAAAGACATCCCGCGGCCGCCGGCCGACTGTTTCAGTGGCTGAGCGTTGACTGAGCGCGCGGAAGTCTTTCCATTCGGATAACCGATCATATCATCACCTTCCATTATTATATACAACATTGCGTCGTTTTTCTAGGAATACCCGGGATTCGTAACAAAATCGTAAAGTCTGACCGGTCTTTGTCAAAAAACGTTTTGGGATATGACTTGCTTTTTAACCCTCAATCTGCGAAAATAAAAGCAGACGGAAGGTTGTGACACGATGGAAAACAAGCTGAACTTAGATCCTCAGGCAATTCTGGATAAAGAATTTCACGTTGACTTCAAGGGATATTCTCCAGCGGAAGTGGACGAGTTTCTGGATTCGGTCATTCAGGATTATCAGATCTATGAACGCAAGATCGGCGAACTGGGTGAAAAGCTGATGGCTCAGGAACGGGCCAACGCTTCGCTGAAAGCCCGGATCATCGAACTGGAAAGCCGGCAGAAGGTCATGGAAGAAGCGGGTCAGAACTCGTTTAATCAGGTTGATATTCTGAAGCGGCTGTCGCGTCTGGAACAGGAAGTCTATAAAAACAAACAGATGGATTAGTCTTCTATCCGGGCAATCGCTGGCTTGATCAAAGCTAGAGGAAAGTCCATGCTCGCACAATCTGCGATGATTGTAGTGTTTGCGCCGGCCCAATCAATAAGACCGGGCAGCCGCAAGGCTGACGGCTGACGAAACCCTAAGGTTCGTTTGAACTATGGCGGACGTCTGTAACAGTGTCACAGTGACGGAGTTTCCGGGGAAATCCGGAAAGTGGAACGCGATAAACCCCGCAAGCGAGAAACCCAAATTTGGTAGGGGAACTTCCAAACCTGAAATGAAGGGCGCGGAAGCCGTCCGCAAGGACGGAGATAAATGGTTGCCGCCCGGTCCGCAGGGATCGGGAACAGAACATGGCTTACACGATAGAAGGCCGGGAGCTGAGCGATCAGCTCCTTTTTCTTTAATTTTCAGCGTGAAAAGGAAATCAATAAACTGCGAATTCCGCTTAAAAAAGCCCGGTAAAGAAAAGGACAGCGTGGGGGGATCAGGGCAGACTGTTGGGAGTGCGGCGGAAGCGGCGTCGGGATAAAGAGACGATAAAGAGTTTAACTTGAAAATAATTCATCCCTGTGTTATAGTGAGCTTGTCCGACATAAGAGGATTCCGTTCACCCTGGTTTGACAAACGTTACGCTTTGTCGACCACTTTCAGCGAGTTCTTGTTTTACAATTAGAACAACACTTGATATAATTGTTCTGATATGAAAAAAGAGGTGCAGCAGAATGAAAGAAATTGGTGCTACATTGAAAAAACGCCGGGAAGAACTCGGCTACACTCTTGAGGAAATGAGCAATAAAACGCGGATTTCCGTCGCTCAGCTTAAAGCGCTGGAGGATGGGGATCTGGAGTTCTTTAAGGATGACCTTTCCTATGTCCGGTATTTTGTCCGGTTCTATTGCCAGGCGCTGTATCTGGATTTTGATCCGCTGCGCGATCAGCTGAGTCAGGATCTGGATCAGTTCACCGAAACGATGAGCTTAAAAGCCATTCATGACCGGGAAGAAATGCAGTCGAATATTGAAAAGAAAATCAGCAGGGCTTCGGGCACGTTGAAAAAAGAAAAGAAAAAGATCGACTATTCGCTGGTGTCGCTGCTGGCGGTCATTGCGGTGATGCTGGTCTGCTTAAGCGTCGTGTTGTTTAAGACGGCGCCGAACTGGTTTAAATCTGAACCGAAAAAAGACAGTTTCCCAACGGCTGACGTCACGCCGACGCCATCGCTGACGCCAAGTGAGACGCCGGATGTGATCGGTCAGCCGTCCGCGCTGACGGTGACGATGGCGGCCAACGATCCGTCAACCTACGAGGTGCGCGGCTGGAAGGCGCAGGAAAGCTTTACGATCGCCGTTACGTTTGCGCAGGACACATGGATCCGGGTGCTGGAAAACGACGTTGCGACCGACAATCCGGCGAGCACGACCTATCATGCCAACGACGTGATGGAGATCACCCGCACCGCTTCTCAGGATTTAAAGATCACGATCCATTTCGGCATCGTCAAAAACAACACGATCACAATCAACGGCGAGGCGGTGACGCTGGACGCCGGGATCGCGGCGAAAACCAGCGGTCAGAAAATCAACTTCATTCTGAAAGGGGAATAAGCTATGAATTTACCTAATCGTTTAACCGTGATGCGGATCATCATGATTCCGGTCATCATTTTGATCGCGATCTTCCCTTATTCGCAATTCGGAATTGAGATTCCTCTGCTGCAGTTTGGGTTTGTGACGCTTTCGGCGGTCAATATCGTGATGCTTGTGCTGTTTTGCGTCGCCAGCTTCACGGACTTTCTGGACGGCTATCTGGCGCGGAAGAACAATCTGGTCACGACTTTCGGCAAGTTTGCCGATCCGATCGCCGATAAGCTGTTAGTCACGACGATGTATATTTTATTCGCGGCGCAGGGCACGATTCCCGTCGTGCCGGTGCTGATCATGGTTGCCCGCGATACGATTGTCGACGGCATCCGCATGATTGCCTCAAGCAACGGCGTCGTGATGGCGGCGGGCTATCTGGGCAAGCTGAAAACGGTGGTGCAGATGCTTTCGATCATAACGATTCTGCTGAACAATCTGCCGTTTGAGCTGTACCGTCTGCCGGTCTCGGATTTCTTATTGTGGTTTGCGGCATTCACGTCGCTGGCCAGCGGAATTTCCTATTTTAATCAGATGAAGGAGTACATTTTTGAAAGCAAGTAGCATGGCGGAACTGGCGGCGCTGGTTCGTCAGAAAGGCTGGACGCTGTGCAGCTGTGAGAGCTGTACGGGTGGGTTGTTTGCCAGCCGGCTGACCGAAGTGCCGGGGGTGTCCGCCTTCTTTAAGGGCGCCGTCGTGACCTATTGGACGGCGATGAAGATCGACGTCGTGCACGTCGATCCGGCGATACTTGATCAGTATGGTGTGATCAGCGAACAAACTGCGAAAGCGATGGCCGAGCAGTGCGCGCTGTTAATGAACTGCGACATGGCGGTGGCCTTTACCGGCAACGCCGGACCGGACGTCATGGAGGACAAACCGGCGGGGATGATCTGCACGGCAATTCATGTTCCCGGTCAAACCTGGACCGCGACCGACCTGTTAACCGGGACGCGTCAGGAAGTCCGCGAACAGATCGTTCAGCGGGTTGCGGAGCGAAGTTCGTCAATTTTAAGACAGATTCGGTAAAATAAAAAGGAATTTTAAAAAATTTGCGTATATAAAGAGTAGCGGAGGGACAGCTATGGCAGAAAAAGAGAAGAATAAAGACGCACTACTCCAGGACACACTCAAACAGATCGAGAAGCAATACGGCAAGGGGTCCATTATGAAACTGGGCGACCGGGCCAATGTCGACATCGACGCCATCAGCAGCGGTTCGATCGCGATCGACTACGCGCTGGGCATCGGCGGCTATCCGAAAGGCCGGATCATCGAGATCTACGGACCGGAATCCTCCGGTAAAACGACGCTGGCGCTGCACGCGATCGCCGAGTGCCAGAAAGCCGGCGGACGGGCGGCGTTTATCGACGCGGAAAACGCGATCGACCCGATGTACGCGAAGAATCTGGGCGTCAAGATCGACGATTTGATCTTATCCCAGCCGGACAGCGGGGAACAGGCGCTGGAAATCACCGAGATGCTGATCAAGAGCGGAGCGATCGACCTGATCGTCATCGACTCGGTTGCAGCTTTAGTTCCGCAGGCCGAACTGGATGGCGAAATGGGCGATTCCCAGGTCGGTCTGCAGGCCCGTTTGATGTCGAAGGCCATGCGGAAGCTGGCCGGCGTCATGAACCGCAGCCAGTGCACGGCGATCTTTATCAACCAGCTGCGGGAAAAGGTCGGCATCATGTTCGGCAATCCGGAAACGACCCCGGGCGGCCGGGCGCTGAAGTTCTATTCTTCAGTGCGCCTGGACGTGCGCCGCAGCGAAGCAATTAAGAATGGTTCGGAAATCGTCGGCAACAAGGTCAACGTCAAGGTCGTAAAAAACAAGGTCGCGCCGCCGTTTAAGGTCGCGGCGATCGAAATCATGTACGGCGAGGGAATCTCGCATATCGGCGAAGTCGTCAGCCTGGGCGAATCGTTTGAAATCATCAACAAGAGCGGCGCCTGGTTCTCCTATAACGGAGAGAAGATCGGGCAGGGCCGCGAAGCGGTGCGGGCATTCTTAAAAGCCAATCCGCAGCTGGATGAGGAAATCACCGCGAAAATCAAACATAAACTTTTTCATGGCGACGAGGAAGAAGCGCCAGCCGAAGAACAAGCTTAAGCTTGTTCTTTTTTTCAAGATGTGAAAAAGCGCTTAACGGCGGGCGTCAGAGGAAGACTTTGGGTGAAAGGGCTTCCTTTTTAAAGAATAAAACAATGGGAAACAGGATGAAAAAGCCGGTGAAAAAGAAAGAATTTCTGGAAAAACCATGCTTTGTTATTGTGAAAACGGTTAAAATTAGGTATTATTATAAAGGAGTCACAACTCTACACAACTGATAATGGAGGAAATAAGGTATGATGAATTCACTTGTTTTGTCCATTTTATCTGGTATTGGGGGTTTAGCTGTCGGTGTCGTCATCATGATGATCACATCCCGGCTGGGCTTAAATCGTGATCAGCAAAAGGCAAAATTGCTGTTAGAAGAGGCACAAATTAAATCTGAGAACTTAGTCCGACAGGCTGTGCTGGACGGCCGTACGCAGGCGTACGAGCTGAAGCTGGCCGCTGAAAAAGAAGTTAAGGAAAGAAAGCAAGAGCTTCAGGATAAAGAAAATAAACTGACGCGTCGGGAAGATAACCTGAATTTTCGTGATGAAACCTTAACGGCGAAAGAAAAGCAGATTGAAAACAAAAACAGCCAGATCACGGATAAACTGAATGTACTGGAGAAGATGGAAACTCAGCTGCAGGCCAAGATCGACAATCAGATTGTCGAATTGGAACGCATCGCGTCAATGAGCGCCGATGACGCCAAAAAGGAATTGATGGACGCCGTCGAAAAGAAAATGGATAAAGAGGTCAGCGTTTATATCCGCGAACGGGAAGACGAGGCACGTTCCAAAGCCGCCGATTCCGCCCGCAATATCATCGCGCTGGCGATTCAGCGTTATGCTCAGGAAGAAACGATTGAACGGACGGTTTCCGTCGTCGGTCTGCCTTCCGAGGAAATGAAGGGCCGGATCATCGGCCGCGAGGGCCGCAACATCAAGGCGATCGAACAGGCGACCGGCGTCGATCTGATCATCGACGACACGCCGGAAACGATTACGGTTTCCTGCTTCGACCCGATCCGCCGCGAAATCGCGCGGCAGGCGTTGGAAACACTGATTCGCGACGGCCGCATTCAGCCGGGCCGGATCGAGGACGTAGTCCGCAAGGTGACCAACGAACTCAACGACACGATTATGAAAACCGGCGAGGATGCGGTGTTCAAGCTGCAGATCGGCCGGATCGACAAAGAGCTGGTCAGACTGCTGGGCCGTCTGCGGTTCCGTTACAGCTATGGTCAGAACGTATTGCAGCACAGCATGGAAGTCGCTTATTTGTCCGGCATGATGGCCGCCGAGCTGGGCTTGAACCAGACGCTGGCCAAGCGCGCGGGCTTACTGCACGATATCGGCAAGGCGCTGGACTTCGAAATGGATGGCAGCCATGTCGAGCTGGGTGTGAAGGTTGCGAAGAAGCACGGCGAAAACGCCGTCGTCATCAACGCGATTCATTCGCATCATGGCGAAGTCGAACCGACGACGCTGATCTCCAACCTTGTCGCAGCGGCGGACGCGTTAAGCGCAGCCCGTCCGGGGGCCCGGTTTGAGAGCTTTGAAAACTATATCAACCGGCTTGAACAGCTGGAAGCGATCGCCAACGGCTTTGAAGGCGTCGATAAGACGTATGCGATTCAGGCCGGACGCGAAATCCGCGTCATGGTTATTCCGGATAAGATCGACGACGTGGCATGCCATCGCGTAGCGCGCGATATTAAAGATAAGATCGAAGCCGAGCTGACCTATCCTGGACAGATCAAGGTCACCGTCATTCGAGAAACCCGCGCCAGCGAATTAGCGAAATAATGCGAATTTTATTTATCGGCGATATCGTCGGTTCCCCAGGCAGGCAGATGCTCCAGCAGCACCTGCCTGCTTTAAAAGAAAAGATCTGTCCGAACCTGACGATCGTCAACGGCGAAAACGCCGCCCATGGCAAAGGCATCACCAAAAAGATTTATCACCAGCTGTTAGGCTGCGGGGTGGACTACATCACGATGGGTAACCATACGTTTTCCAAAAGCGAATTGAAAATGTTCATTCAGGAAGCTGACCGTCTGATCCGGCCGGTCAACCTGGCTCCGGTCGAGCTGGGCGAGGGCGTGCGGATTGCGAGGGTTAACGGGAAGCGGATCGGCATGGTCAATCTGTGCGGCGAGGTGTTCATGGACAACGTCGTGCGCAGTCCGTTTGCGTGCATGAGCGAAATTCTGAACCGGATATCCGCCGATCTGTGGTTCGTGGATTTCCATGGCGAAACGACCGGCGAGAAGGAAACGTTCGCGCAGGTGTTCGCCGATCGGTGTGTCATGATCGTCGGCACGCACACCCACGTTCAGACCGCCGATGAGCAGCTGATGCGGGGCTGCGCATACATCAGCGACGTCGGCATGTGCGGCACGTTTGACAGCATTCTCGGCCGCGATAAGCAGGAGGTTATCGACCGCACGCTGCATGGAATCAAAACCCGGTATACCGTCGCGGAAGGACCGGCAATGCTATGCGGGGTGTGGGCGGAAATCGACGAAACGACAGGCCGGGCTTCCCACGTTGAGCGGATTCAGATCAGACCATAACATAAACCCCTTTTTTCTCACATATCCTGTTAGAAGAAAGGGGTATTTTATGGAAATATTAAAAGTATCAACGAAATCCAATCCGAATTCGGTCGCGGGCGCGTTAGCCAACTTATTAAAAGAGAACGATCGGGTCGAAGTCGATACGATCGGCGCCGGCGCGATTAACCAGGCGATCAAGGCGGTTGCGATCGCGCGCGGGTTTGTGGCGCCGATCGGTCTGGAGCTGTTCTGCGTGCCGGCGTTTATGGATATCGTGATCGACGGTCAGCAAAGAACGGCGATAAAACTTATTGTTGAAAAAAAGCAACCATGATATAATAGGGAGCATAAAGGAGGATGAAACAATGCCAGCAAAAGTAGATAAAGATACATGCATCGGCTGCGGCGCATGCGCAGGAGTTTGCCCGGTAGGAGCCATTGCATTACAGGACGATGGAAAAGCGGGTGTTGACGAAGGAACATGCATCGATTGCGGTGCCTGCGTTTCGACCTGCCCGGTTTCTGCCATTTCGCAGTAATTCCATCCTGAAATAAGCAGAGAGACAGAAAGAAGGCGACAAAAAGCCTTCTTTTTGATATAATGAAACGCGTTATGAAAAAGACAAGGAGATGCCTATGAAAAAAGACTGGAAGCTGCCGTCGCTGAAGGCGGCGCAAATACGGACGCCGCAGGAAGCGGCGATCGAACGTTCGCTGTTCGCCCTGGATCCGCAGGCGCGCAGTCTGGGCGTCGGCCGGCGTTATTATATCCATACCTATGGTTGTCAGGCGAACGAGCGCGATTCGGAAACCATCGCCGGAATCCTTGAAACGATGGGTTTTTTGAGCGCTGCCAACGAAGCCGACGCGGATTTGATCATTCTGAACACGTGCGCGGTGCGCAAAAATGCCGAGGACAAGGTCATCGGCCAGCTGGGCGCGCTGAAGCGGATGAAGCGGGAAAATCCCGATCTGATTTTCGCGGTGTGCGGCTGCATGGCGCAGGAGGAAGACATCGTCGATCTGATTCTGAAAAAATATCATCAGGTCGATCTGATCTTCGGCACGCACAATCTGCATCGACTGCCGCAGCTGTTGACGCAGGCCATGCTGAGCCATGAGCGCACGGTGGAGATCTTCTCCAAGGAAGGCGAGGTCATTGAAAACCTGCCGGTGCGCCGCTTTGGCAAGCATAAGGCGTGGGTCAATATCATGTACGGCTGCGACAAGTTCTGTACGTACTGCATCGTGCCGTATACCCGCGGCAAGGAACGTTCGCGCGATCCCGAAGACGTGCTGGCAGAGGTGCGCGAACTCAAGGCACAGGGCTATAAGGAGATCACGCTGCTGGGCCAGAACGTCAACGCCTATGGCAAAGACCGCGCCAGCGGTTACGGTTTTGCTCAGCTGCTTCGCGATACCGCGGAAATTGGCGTTGAACGGGTGCGCTTTACAACCAGTCACCCGTGGGATTTTACGGATGAGATGATTGAGGTGATCGCCAGCTATGACAACATCATGCCCGCGATTCATCTGCCGGTGCAGTCCGGCAGCAGCGAAATGCTCAAGATCATGGGCCGGCGTTATACCCGCGAGGAGTATTTAACGCTGTTCCATAAGATTAAAGACCGGATTCCGGGCTGTTCGTTCACGACCGATATCATCGTCGGCTTCCCCAATGAAACCGAGAAACAATTTGAGATGACGCTGAGCCTGGTCGACGAATGTCAGTACGACGGCGCGTTTACGTTCATCTATTCTCCCCGCGAGGGCACGCCGGCCGCACGGATGCAGGACAATGTGCCGGCTGAGGTCAAAAGCCGCCGCCTGCAGCAGCTCAATGAAAAGATCGCGTTTTATGCCCATCGCAATAACGAGCCGTATCTGGGCCGGATCGTGACCGTGCTGGTCGACGGACCGTCCAAGAAAAACGAACAGGTTTACAGCGGCTACAGCGAGACCAACAAGCTGGTCAACTTCACCGCCGATCATGCCGAACCGGGCGATCTGGTTCAGGTGCGGATCACCGAGATCCATTCGTGGTCGCTGAACGGTGAAAAAATCGAACAACCGCAGCCGCAGGCTGCCTGAGCCCCAAAGACAACTGCCGTCGGAATTTCGCTGAATGAGACCGGCGGTTTTTGTTTGCTTTTTATCAGACCGCGGTCTTTTTTTAGTGAACGCCTTCTCCAGGCTGGAAGGCGATTCTGTTAAAAGGATTGAAATCCAGCCGGAGCTATGATATAGTTTACCCACGAAGCTATCCCTGTTGGGCCGTATCATGATTGACCAAAACCGCCTGGACAAGCGCTTTTCAACGATTGAAAGCGTTTTTCCTGCGCTGCGCGCGGTTGTCAGGGAACGTTGGACAGGGTATAATAAAGAAAACATCATAGGAGGAATTTTCATGGATCAAGTACGTCTGTTCGCTTTAGGCGGGCTGGATGAAGACGGCAAAAACATGTATGTGGTTGAAGTCGGCGAATCCATTTTTGTCATTGAAGCGGGCTTAAAATATCCGGAATCCACCGATCAGTTGGGGATCGAGCGGATCATTCCGGACTTCAAATATTTAATTGAGAACCAACACCGAATTCAGGCGATTTTCATTTCGCATGGTCATGACGACGTCATGGCGGCGCTGCCGAATCTGCTTCGGCATGTCAAAGCACCGGTATATTCGACGCCGTTAACCGCGATGCTGATCGAGGAGATGCTGAAAAAGGAAGGACTGCGCGAGATTCGCGTGCACCGCGTCAAGCGCAATTCCAGCTTTAAGATCGCCGGAATTCCGATCCGCACCTTTGGCATGACCCAGTCGATCGCCGACGGCTTCGGCCTGTCGATCGAAACGCCGCAGGGGGCGGTTGTGTATACCAGCGAATACATCGTCGACTACGATATTCATAACGACGCTTTTTCCTGCGATATCACCGCGCTGGCGGAGATTGGCAAGCGCGGCGTGCTGGCGTTGATGACCGAGTCGGTCGGCGCGGACCGCGAGGGCCATTCGGCGCCGCATCACCGCATCACGGAGTTTGTCGAACCGGCATTTGAAGACGCGGAAGGCCGGATTATCATTACGACTTATCATCAGAATTTATACCGCATCATCGAGATTATCGAGCTGGCGAACAAGTACAACCGCAAAGTGATTTTCTATGACGACGATCTGCGCGCGATTTTAAAAGCCGTTGAAAAGATGGGCTATTACCGCATGCCGATCGGTCTGGAAATCCCAAAAGCCAAGTTTACCAATGACTTGAAGGGCGTCGTGGTGATCGTGTCCGGTTCAGGCGATCACGTGTTCCGGCGGATGCACAAGGTCGCGCTGGGCGAAGATGCGATGCTGCGGCTGAACGGCCAGGATACCGTCGTCATTGCCTCGCCGGTGGTGCCGGGCACCGAACGCGAAGCGACGAATATGGAAAACGAACTGTATAAGGAAAACGTCCGCGTTGTGACGCTGGACCGGCGCAAGGTGTATTCCATGCACGCGTCGATCGAAGATCTGAAAATGATGCTTTACCTGTTTAAGCCGACCTATTACATGCCGATCAAGGGCGAATACCGCCAGCTGGTGTCCAATGCCAACATCGCGCTGAACATGGGTTATCACGCGGATAAGATCCTTGTGCTGGACAACGGGCAGATTGCCAAATTTGAAGACGGCATTCTGAAATCGACGGCGGATCAGCTGACGCTGGAAGACGTTTTGATCGACGGCAACGAGAATCTTGACGTCAGCGGCATGGTGCTGCGCGATCGGGAAATTTTATCCACCGACGGCGCGATCATCGTCGGCATCGTCGTCAATCACAAGACCAAGGAGGTCATCGGCGGACCGGATGTGCAGAGCCGCGGTGTGATCTATCTGAAGGACGCCGATCACATCGTCAAGGAAATCGGCAACATTATCGAACGGACGGTCGAGGACGCCGTCAAGGAAAAACGCTATGAAAATATGGCGGTGCGGATGGAAGCCAAAGACCGGATCGTGAAATATGTCTTGAAGGAAACCGGCAAGCGCCCGATGATTTTACCGGCGATTGTCGAAATCAATGTCACGGAATAGGAGATGATGATCCGTGGCGAAAACGAAGCAGAAGAAGAAAACAAGCAATAAGAATACCGTGGATTCGGAAATCCTGCGTTATGTGATCGCGTTGGCGGCGATCACCGTGACGCTGATCGCGGCGCTGCAGTTGGGCATCGTCGGTCAGTTTCTGACTACGATCACGCGGTATTTGTTCGGAACGTATTACGGAGTCGTCTACGGGCTGTGTTTACTCGGGGGGCTGGCTGTCTTGTTTGGACAGAAGTTTCCCGTTTTCTCCGTTAAGACGCTGATCGCGATCGGCGCGGTGTTGGTCGCGATGATTTTGTGGTCGGCGATTCCTCAGGACCCGCAGCTGAGCGGCTTTCAGGTGTTCAGCGAGTATCTTTCCCATACCGGCGAGCATTTCAGTTCGCCTTCAACCGTCGCAGCTCAGGGCGGCGTGCTGGGCGCGTTATTGTATTCGCTCAGCTCGCTGTTGTTTGCCCGCACCGGCACGGTGCTGGTGATTTTCGCGCTGCTGGCGCTGGCGGCGCTGCTGATGATCAAGACCGAGGTCTATGTGTCGCTGTGGCAGTCGCTCACCGGGGCTTTGCATCGTGAGAAAAAGCCGAAGCCGAAGCGTTCCAAATGCGAAACGGAAAGCGATTCGCTGGAAGTGGCTGCGGAAGAGCGAAAGGTGATCGGCACGGTGGAGCTGGGCAAAAAGAAGAAGAAATCAATTTTCTTAACCCCGGACGACGAACCGGCGCCAGAAGAAGAACTGCCGTCACCGGTCGTGAAGAAAGAAAAGAAAAAAGAGGAAAAAGAGAAACCGGCTGCGGAGGAGCTGCCGAAGGTGGTATCCGTGGGCAGCGGCGCGGGAGCGGTCGACTACAAGCTGCCAGCCTTGACGATGCTCGACGAAATTCAGGCCAAGTCACGCTCGGTGCTGAACCAGAACGCCGCGTCGATCAAAGGCAAGAAGCTGATCGAGGTGCTGGGCAATTTCGGCATCAACGCACAGCTGGTCGCCACGCATATCGGCCCGGCGGTCACTAAATTTGAAATCCGCCCGGATTCCAACGTCAAGGTATCGAAGATCAACGCGATTTCCGATAACCTGAAAATGGAGCTGGCAGCCCGCGATATCCGGATTGAAGCGCCGATTCCCGGCCGCAACGCCGTCGGCATCGAAATCCCGAATGTCGAAACGACGCCGGTCAAGATGCTGGAGCTGATGCGTCAGCTGCCGGAGGATAAAAAAGACAAAAAGCTGCTTCTGGCGCTGGGCAAGGATTTAATGGGTAAAGGCATTTTCTGCCAGCTGGACAAAATGCCGCATCTGTTGATTGCCGGCGCGACCGGCAGCGGCAAGTCGGTATGTATGAATACGATCATCACCTCGCTGTTGATGCGGACTTCGCCGGATGAGGTAAAGCTGCTTTTAGTCGATCCGAAGAAGGTGGAATTCACGCCGTACCGCGAGATCCCGCATCTGATCGGTCCGGTAATTTCCGACGGCGCCGAGGCTGCCCGCGCGTTAAAGGTCATCGTCATGATGATGGAAAACCGCTACGAGGTCTTCGCGCAGGTCGGGGTGCGCAACATCGCCGGCTACAACGAGAAAATCGCCAAAGAACCGCAGCCGAACCTGCAGCCGATGCCGTTTATCGTCGTGATCATCGACGAATTGGCGGACTTGATGGCTGTGGCCGGCAAGGAAGTGGAAATGAGCATCCAGCGGATCACGCAGCTGGCGCGCGCCGCCGGTATTCATCTGATCGTCGCGACGCAGCGGCCCTCGACCGATGTCATCACCGGCATCATCAAGGCCAACATTCCAAGCCGGATCGCCTTCTCCGTTTCCAGCGGCATTGATTCCCGGACGATCCTCGATCATGTCGGAGCGGAACGGCTGCTGGGCAACGGCGATATGCTTTATTTCCCGATCGGCGAACCGAGTCCGGTGCGCTTGCAGGGTGTCTATGTTACCGACGAGGAGGTCAAGCGGATCACCGACTTTGTTTCCGCTCAGATGAAGCCGCGCTACGAGGACGCGTTTATCCGGCTGGAAGGCGTCGATAACAACGAGAGCACGGCTGTGGTCTCAGCCCAGGACGATCCGCTGTACGAGGAAGTGAAGGACTACGTCATCGAAACGCAGAAGGCGTCGACGTCGCTCTTGCAGCGAAGGTTTGGAATCGGATATAACCGCGCGGCCCGGCTGATCGACGTGCTGGAAGAACGCGGCATCATCGGTCCTGTTCAGGGCTCGAAGCCAAGAGATGTTTACATTAAAAAGAACGCTGAAGCGGACGCTGAGGAAGAAGATTGAAAAATCACATTGAAACCGGAATTGATTATTTTCTGAATCAAAACCGGTTTTTTTCCTGACTTGCCGGAATTGTCTGAAGAAAACCACGCCTTAAGTTGACAAATGGCATTTTAAAAGTCTAATATTATACTGTAAGCATAGCTTGCACAAAGCAATGGAGGGAAAGAAAATGAAAAAATTGCTGACCTTTGCTTTAGCGCTGCTGATGGTTGCCGGCTGTTCCAACAATGGCGGAGGAACGGCTACACCGACACCAAGCGCTGACGCAAACACAGACGGTGAAAACACCGGCTGCACGATTACCATCGGATTAGTTACCGACTTGGGCGGTATCGACGACAAGTCCTTCAACCAGGGTACTTGGGAAGGCGTAGTTAAATTCGCGGAAGACAACAAGATGAGTGAAGATTGCTACGGCTACCTGCAGTCCTCGGCGGACGCGGATTACATCCCGAATCTGAGCACCTTCGCGGATCAGAAGAAAGATCTGATCGAAGCTCCAGGCTTCCTGTTTGAAGATGCGATGAAAGAAGTTGCCGATCTGTATCCGGATCAGAAGTTCGTTATCATTGATACGGAAGTTGACAAACCAAACGTTGCTTCCGCAGTCTTTAAAGAGCAGCAGCCTTCTTATCTGGTCGGCGTTGCCGCAGCCATGAAGGCAAAAGAAGCGGGCAAAACGAAAGTCGGATTTATCGGCGGCGTTGAAAACCCGATCATCGAACGTTTTGAAGCAGGCTACAAGCAGGGTGTTGCCAGCGTCGATCCGGCGATCGAAGTGCTGACGGACTATGCCAACGCCTTTGATGATCCGGGCAAAGGCTCGACCCTGGCTCAGAAGCAGTACAATGACGGCGCGTATGTTATTTTCCATGCGGCGGGCGCAACGGGCAACGGTCTGATTAAAGAAGCGAAGGACCGCCGTGAAGCTGGCGAAGACGTCTGGGCGATCGGCGTTGACTCCGACCAGTATGACGCAGGTCTGATGTCCGACGGCAAATCCGCAGTTCTGACTTCTGCGCTGAAGCGTGTGGATACAGCGGCTTACTATTTCGCAGAACAGGTCAAGAATGGCACATTCCAGGGTGGAACAATGGTCTTTGACGCAAGCAATGACGGCATCGGCTTCCCGAAGGAAAACCCGAACCTGTCTGATGAAATCGTCAAGGCGATGGAAGACGCGTTAGCGAAGATCAAGTCTGGCGAAATCGTCGTTGACGAAGCAGTTCAGAAATAAGCTGATTTTCAATTTGTGAGAGGAGAGCGCAGGCTCTCCTTTCTTTTTGACAAAAGTTGAACTCTTTCACGAAGGTTACAGGTCTCTGATCGGAAGAGGACTTTTGTCAGAAATCCAATCGGTTTTTATCCCAAACCGACGCGGCAGAAGAGAGAAAACAGGTGGAAAACGAGGAACTCTACCGTTGGTAGGTGTTCCTTTTGGCGTGCTGCGCTACAATGAAAACGATGAAAGCGAGGATAAAGTATGGATCAGATAAAAATCGGCGGCTTCATCGCTATCCGCAGAAAGGAAAAAGGCTGGACGCAAAGTCAGCTGGCCGAGGCCTTGGGGATTACCGATAAAGCGGTGTCGAAATGGGAAACGGGAGTTTCCCAAAGTTAAAGATACCACATCAATCCCACGCGGACTTTTGCTCAACCGATACAGCCGGAGGGCTGGATAACAAGAAAAGGCGGTATGCGCCCCGTGGAGGGGTAGCGTACCGCCTTTTCTTGTGGGGGTTTCCAAAGGGGGCAACGCCCCCATTTGGCACACGACTTTGCGAAGCAAAGTGTAGTGTGTTATACGCTCTGCCGGCGTTGCCGTGAAAATGCCGTTGCCGCCGGGGAGGGCAAGGGCATTTGAAGCGGCAGGAAAACAGGGCTGTGCTTGCGTGGCGTGGAGCCGCAAGCGCAGGTCTGGACTCATCAGCAGACAGGGCGTATATGAAAGCCCCAGTTCCTCGTCCTACGCTCCAACTTGTGGACAAAGTGTCCCGAAGTTGTGGCCACACTCCCGGAAAAGTAGCAGGACAACGGGCAACCGTCAAGGCTGAAATGAACGGGTTTACACCCGGCCTTGACCTCCGCCCGCTGTCCCGCTGGATGGGTGGACAAGGCGGCCAATCCCTCAAAGTGCTTGGCCGCTCTCTTTCTGATTTTGAGGTATTCAGTTTTTCAAAATTGAATAATCAAAATAAATTTTTTCGATTGAAAAAATTTTATTTGTTATCATCTTCAATGCCATATTTTTTCTTTTGCCGAATCACATAATTACTGATTTTTTCATCATATAGTGGATACTGGTAATCCAACTGGCATGCCACTTCTGACGAAACCTCCCGGAACAATGCCATACATTGTTCAAAGGATTCCCACATATGGGGATAGGAATCCATATTATAAGTGGACATAAGTCGTTCCCACAATTCCTCTGGGACATATTGCTTCATAAATTTATAGTTTTTTCCCAAACTGAAATGAAATCCCTGTTTGATACCAATCAGCCAGGAAATCATGCGAAGCAATTCTTTTCGTACTATATCATTCATATGGTCAATAGCAAAAAGAATTTCTTTGCGGCATAAGCCCTTTACTACATATGTTGTAGTATTCCAAAATTCATTACAGCAATCGTCAAACATTCTTTGAGTAGGCTTCTGCAAGTGGTAGTCTATATCCGTTGGTATTGGCGGCTTTACGATACGGTTGTCTTTATCCAACAGTAACTTTACCAGTTTATCCCATGTAAAATACTCGTCTATCAGTTCCAGCGGCAGCAAAGTTAAATCTATCTTAACATCATCAGTAAACAGCATTAAATATGAAAATCCCTTTTCTACAGCTGGAAATAATTCCATATCTTCCGGCTTTTGCAGAATCAACCTTTCACCAAATATATCTAGCCATTTATCATCACTTGTGAAGCTGTCCATATCCGTAACAAAAAAAGTAATATCAAAATCCTGAAAATCATCAGGCGGAATATTTGTATTTGTTCTAGATCCTTCCAAAGTAACCATGCGAATGCGTTTGTCTGTTTTTGCAAAATTCAAAACAATATCATAAACTTCCTTTTCTGATCTCATTTTTATCTCCTCCAATTATTGAAATAGGTGTGAAGCCATTTTAGGGCTTTCCCGCCTTGATTACCCTTTAGCAAAGACGGGCGGGACTGTCAACGGCGGCGCATGAAATGCGCCGTTCATCTTGACCGTTGACTGGCTCGGCTGGCTTTGCTATCTTCCTGACAAATGGGAATGTCTAAGATAGTAAAGACGTCCCACATGCAACTCTTTCTTTTATTGCGGAAACCGTATCTTTAATTGTGAATGTAGTTGTGTCTATGACATTTGATTCATATACTCCCAAACCGGAAAATTGCTCCCACATTGTTTCCACTAATTCAATATTTGTTTTTCTATCTAATTTTGAGCGTTCCACAGCTCGCTTCATAGTTTCTTTTTTACTCGCTCTTAATACAATATAGTGTACCTCGTAATCTTCTTGGGCAAGAGCTTTCCATGGCTCCAAAAACCATGGCCCGACAATCCCATCTACAATTACATCATATCCGCCACGAGCATATCGCTTTGCAGCTTCTAAAAAGGCTTCAATGACAACCAGATTTTGCTCGTTGGATTCTGGCAAATGTGGTGGTATTGCGCCTTTGCTTAAGTAATGAAAAAAGTCATCGGTGTGCATATGCACTGATTTATCCATATCTGATTCCTTTGCGACAATTGACGCAGTTGTTGTTTTTCCTGTCCCCGGTGAGCCTGTAATCACAATAATTCTTCCTTGATTCATCTGTATTTTCCCTCACAATTCAAATTTATCACTTTGTTCCTGCCTGCTCAATCATCTTCTTCGCAAACTGCTGGAACATTTCAACAGTTTCTTTATCCATCGGTGTAAGCTGTCCGATCTGTCCAGCTATCATCGCCGTTACATCGTCAATGGAAAGTGGTTTTTGTTTCTGTTCCGCCAGTGCGTCCCGCATGGCTTGGAACATAGCGGCGGTCACAGCTTCTCCCGGCTGTTCCCCGTTGTCAATGTCTTTCTTAATGTCCCGCAGGATAGCCAGGAACACATTTTTGATTTTTTCAATCTCCGCTTCATGTTCCCCTATCTTTTGGGCGTTCAAAAGCTGTAAATCCTGCTTCGCTTCTGCCCGGTGTTCCGGGTGTTCTTTCATCAGGTCGGACAGGGAAGCCGTTGCCATCTCGATAAGCTGGTTTCTTGCTGTTATGCCCTTTGCCGCCGTATCCTGAAAATAAATCCGTATCAAATCTATCAGCTTAGGAAAATTCCTGTGTTCCAACAGGCGGTTGAGGATTTGCACATCAACAGCACCCGTCACAAGCCCCCTCACGGCTCCCTCGGACAAGCCTAATTCAGAAATATCGTAGCTTTTACGAACGCTCACGGTAGACAAGCCCAGTATGTAGTCTGTCGATACCTTAAATTCCTTTGCCACACCTATGAGAATATCACTGCTGACCGTTCTTGTTTCGCCGCTGACAATGCGGCTCAACTGGGAAGCGGAAACGCCTATCTTCTCCGCAAGTTCCTTTTGTGTGATGTGGTTCCCGTTGCATAAATCGGAAATCCGCTGTCCGGGCGTTCCGGGTAAAGCCATAGATACGCACCTCCTCCGCATACTTCCATTATACAGAATGATTGCAAAAATGCAATTTCC